>JAKASC010000089.1 GCA_021828245.1 Acidobacteriota bacterium | reverse complement strand
TTTATTGGCTCTGGTCGCCGGATTACTCCTGGTACATGAATTACAAAATCATCGGTTTTAATGAAACCATGATGGCCTATGTGCTGGCCATCGCTTCCCCGACCCATGCCGTTCCTGCCAGCCTCTACTACAGCGGTTGGGCTAGCCGGTCGCCCGAAGCTGCTCGATATCGCCGCGGCTGGGGTCACACTCAACAAGGTCAATATTACGCCAATGAGAACAGCTACTATGGCATCAAGTTGGACGTTGGCGTTGGACCTGGCGGGCCGCTATTTTTTACCCACTACTCGTACATGGGCCTCGATCCCCGCCAAGTGCGGGATCGCTACACCCAATATGATAAGAATAATCGTGCCATGGCCCTTATCAATCGCGCTTATTGTATGGCCAACCCGAGAGGCTACAAAGGCTATGGAGCGCGTTGTTGGGGCCTCACGGCCAGCGACGGACCTTCCGGCTACATGGCCCACGAGCCATCACCGGAAATGGACGATGGCACCATGACTCCGACCGGCGCCCTCGCCTCCTTTCCCTACCTGCCGGATGCCTCTCTGACGGCCTTGATTCATTTCTACCGCGAGCTTGGCGACCGTTTGTGGGGGATTTTCGGGTTCCGCGACGCATTCAACCTGACCGAAGATTGGTTTGCGCGGATTGCCATGGGACTGAATCAGGCGCCTATAGCCGTCATGATTGAAAATTACCGTTCCGGGCTGATTTGGAAATGCTTCATGGCTAATCCTGAGATTGGCCATGCGTTGGAGCAAATTGAAGCAGTCTCGGCAACGGCGCGCTTCGGCTCAGGGCAGGCAGCCGCGAGACCGCCACGGTAACCGGCAGTGCTGCGATAAAGGCGCGGACTGTAATCAATGCCGGCCGCAGGAGTTAACAACTGCCGCCTGCGGCCTCGACAGGGCTATAATGATGACCCTCAATGACCCCAGAGCAGATAATCAAGGAGATTAGAGACCATGCATCCTAACTTGCGACGATTGACGAAAATCTTCCTTCTCCTCTGGATGTGTTTATGGCTGGGGGCGATGCCAACCGTCCGCGCGGCGCAAGCTGCCGCCGGGACGTCGTCCGTGAGCATTGTGATTGATGGCGACGCGCCGGCGCATCCCTTCCCGCACTTTTGGGAGCAGATGTTCGGTTCCGGTCGGGCAATTCTTTCGCTGCGGGCGGATTATCGTCGCGACCTGCGCGAGGTGAAGCGCGCCACCGGCTTTCACTACATCCGCTTTCACGGCATCTTGGACCGAGGCGTGGGCCTGTACCACGTCAACGCGCAGGGCAAGCCCTTTTACAATTACAGTTACGTTGACGAAATTTATGATGGCCTGCTCAAGCAAGGGATTCGCCCGTTTGTGGAGCTAAGTTTCATGCCGCCGGCGCTGGCTTCGACGCCGGCGCGGCAGGGGTTTTGGTATCATCCCTACGTTTCGCCGCCCAAGAGTTGGAGCGCCTGGAGCCAGATGATCGAGCACTTGGCGCGCCACTTGGTGAACCGCTACGGCCTGGCCGAAGTGTCGCGGTGGTATTTCGAGGTTTGGAACGAGCCCAACATCGGCTTCTGGGCGGGTGTACCCAAGAAGTCCACTTATTTCCATCTCTACGATGTCACGGCGCGGGCCCTCAAGGCGGTGAGTCCTCGGCTGAGGGTGGGCGGGCCGGCCACGGCGCAGGCAGCATGGGTAGGAAGTTTCATCCGGCACTGTGTAAACCACCACGTTCCCCTCGATTTCATTTCAACCCACGTGTACGGCAACGATAGCGCGGAGAACGTGTTCCACAAAAACGCAACGATCTCCCGACGCGACATGGTGGTTCGAGCGGTCGAGAAAGTCCACGAGGAAGTTAAGGCCTCGCCTCGGCCCGATTTGCCGATCATCTTCAGCGAATACAATGCGAGCTACTCGAATGAGGTGGAGGTGACGGACTCCTCCTTCATGGGTCCGTGGCTTGCGCATACCATCAGCCATTGTGACGGTTTGGTGAACATCATGTCGTACTGGACGTTTTCGGATGTGTTCGAGGAGCAGGGAGTAGTCAAGACTCCCTTCTATGGGGGCTTCGGGCTGATTGCCGTGGGGAACATTCGCAAGGCTTCCTACAATGACTTTCGCTTGCTGCACAAGCTGGGAACCGAGCGGCTGGAGGAGAATTCGCCTTCGGTGCTGGTCACCCGCCGGGCGAATGGCGAGCTTGCCATGGCGGTGTGGAACTATGCGCCCCCGGGCCCGGGCGGCCACGTGAAGACGTTCGCTCTTTCCTTTCGACATGTCCCGGGAGCCAAACGAGCGGTCATCTGGGTGGTGGATCGGCATCACGGCTCGCCGCTTGCCACCTGGGAGGCGATGGGTCGGCCGAGCTTTCCCAGCTTCGCGGAGCGGAAAATTTTGCAACAGGCCGGCCAACTTCCGCCGCCAAAGATTGTGCCGCTTGCAGCAGAGCATCCTCAACTGACCCTGACCTTGATTCCCCATGCGCTGGCCTTAATCGAGGTCGAAAACTAACGGTGGCTCTCATGCCCGTACACGACAAGGCCAACCCTCAGCCGCCCTTGCGAGGTGAGGATTGAACCGCCGCGAGTGCCATCGTCTTCTTGCCGCTTCGGGGCTTGCCTATTGGCTCTCCAAGGGGCGGCGGCCGGACCTTAAATCGCCCGTACCTGACAAGCGGTTGACGGAAGCGCTCGCGGAATACACAGCGTTGGTCCATTGGTGGCAGAACCTCTGCCACGGGCCACAGCCCTCAGTTCCCGGTCAATTGTCTCCGGAAGATGAAGCCTTTCTCGAAGATGTGGAGCAGCGTGCCTTCCGATATTTTTGGGAGCAGGGAGATTCACGAACCGGATTAGTGCTGGATCGGGCCCGCGCTGATGGCTCGGCCGTTCGCGGCCACAGCTTTCAGGTCGCCAGCATTGCGGCAACGGGTTTCGGTCTGTCGGCGCTCTGTATCGCCGCCGAGCGTGGGTGGATTCAGTCGGAACTGGCCCGCGAGCGCGTCCGCAACACGCTGCGCTTTTTTGCCGACCAAGCCACGAACGTTCACGGATGGTTTTATCATTTTCTCGACTCGGTGACCGGCGAACGACGCTGGAAATGCGAGGTTTCCTCCATTGACACGGCGCTCCTTTTGGGCGGCGTGTTAACGGCGCGGCAGAAGTTCCGGGAAGATTCTGAAATCGGAAAGCTCGCCAGTCGAATCTACCATCGCGTGGATTTTCCCTGGATGCGCAACGAAAGTCCGACCTTGCTTTCCATGGGCTGGTATCCCGAGAGCGGATTCATCCGAGCCTACTGGAATATGTATGCCGAGGAGACGATGCTCTACCTGTTGGGCATCGGGTCGCCCACGCACCCCTTGCCGGTTGCTTCCTGGTTCGCCTGGAAACGCACATGGACGAATTATGCCGGTTTCCGTTTTTTGAACGCCGCCCCGCTTTTTACCCACCAATATTCTCACGCCTACGTGGACTACCGAAACTGGTTCGAACCCAACCCTCCTCATGTCAACTATTTTATTAACTCGATGGCGGCCACGTTGGCCAACCGCGCCTTCTGCCTCAGCCTCTCTCGACGCTTCCCCGATTATTCAGAGAACCTGTGGGGCGTGACCGCCTCCGACAGCGCGCACGGCTACACGGCCTGGGGCCAAGTTCCCCTCACGGATCACATTGATGGCACCGTGGTTCCATGTGCCGCGGGCGGATCACTGATGTTCACGCCGCAGGTTTGTCTGCCGGTACTCAAAGCCATTAAAAGACGTTTCGGCAGCGGAACGCTTGGGGGAAGGCCCGTTTGGGGACGCTACGGCTTTGTGGACGCCTTCAATCCGCTCACGGGATGGGTGGATACCGACGTGCTCGGCATTGACCAGGGCATCACGCTCCTGAGCGCCGAAAATGCCCGCACGGGAAACCTCTGGCGGTGGTTTATGGCCAACGAGGAGCCCTGCCGAGCTTTTCAATTGATTGGCCTCCGCCGCTCCTGCTAATCGGTCGGGCGCTTGCAGCACGAAATTCGGCCGTTATGACCGTGCGACGCGAATATGCAAGGCGGTTGGAGCGGAATGCCGGAAGAAACGCCATGTGAACATCGGGCTGCTTAGGCTTTGGGCCAGCGGCTTAAACACCCGCTTGGTAACTTCCTAAGCGCTAAATAAGAATTACGTAAGCGTCAGACGGATAGCGTCTTGCATTGAGGGGCGAAGTTTTTATCGGGTTTCGGATGGAGGTAGGCAACCGGCAAAAAGCTATTTAGCCGATGCGGGCGGGGCGGGGCTGCGGCTCTGGAGCGTGGCGTTGGAACATCTCCTCGATCTCGTTTCGGTAATGCCGCTCCACCACGGCGCGACGAATCTTTAGGGTGGCGGAAAGTTCGCCCGCCTCGATGCTGAATTCTCGCGGCAACAGAACAATCTGCCGAATGCGCTCGTGCGGAGCGAGCTGGCGGCAAGCCTCATCCACCTGGGACTGCATAAAGGCTTGAATATCGGCATGGCGAACCAACTCCTGGCGCGAGGCGAAGACAATCCCTTGGCGGCGGGCATAGGCTTCCAGCGCCTGAAATTTAGGCACAATCAGCGCCCCCACAAATTTGCGCCCTTCTCCGATCACCAACAACTGCGCCACGTAGGAATGATTCTGAAACAAATTTTCCAGCCGCTCCGGCGCCACATACTTACCTCCCGACGTCTTGAACAGATTTTTCTTGCGTCCGGTGATGGCCAAAAACCCGTCGGCATCGAGCCGGCCCAGGTCCCCGGTATGGAACCAGCCGTCGGAAAAGGCTTCTTGGTTCTCGGCGTCAAGATGGTAATAGCCGGGGGTGACGTTGGGGCCGCGCACCAATATCTCGCGGCCCGCTCCCTCGGACTCGCCCGTCGCCTCCTCCACCAGCCGAACCTCGACGCCCGGAATCACACGGCCCACCGTCCCAACGCGCACCGCGTCCGGACAATTTACGGCGATGACAGGTGAGGTCTCCGTCAAACCGTAGCCCTCATAAACCGGCAGGCCAATGGCGAAGAAAAATCGCGCCAAGTCAGGAGCGAGGGGCGCCGAGCCGGACACCAAGAATCGCAAACGTCCACCCATCTGGGCGCGAATTTTGGAAAAGACCAAGCGGTCCGCAATCGCGCGGGCCAGGCGAAGACGCAGCGGCGGCGGTCGGCGCTCAAGCGCGTAAGGAACGTATTCCTCACCCACGCCCATCGCCCAATCGAACAGCCGCTTTTGCGGCGCCGAGGCATTCGCAACCTTCTCCAAAACTTTGGCGTGAATCTTCTCGAGCACGCGAGGCACCACCGCCATCACGGTCGGTCGCGCTTCCAATAGATTCTGCGGCAACTTCTCCAGACTCTCGGCATAGGCAATCGTCACGCTCGCCGCCAGATAATAAAAGTCGAACATCCGCTCGTAAATGTGCGCCAGCGGAAGAAATGACATACCGAGGTCCGACTCTGACATCGGCAAAAGGCCGCGGCAGGCGAGCACGTTCGAGGCAATGTTGCCATGCGTCAACACTACCCCCTTGGGTTGTCCTGTGGTGCCGGAGGTGTAAAGAAGGCTGGCCATATCCTCGGGACGTATCTGCGAGGCCGCCTCGCGCAACAGCGCCTCGGCGTTCGGCTCACTTCCAGCCGGCGCGCTCACCAGCTCTTTCCACGGTCGGACGCTCGCGTCGCCGAAATCGCCTTCTTCCATCGCCGCCACCCAGCGGAGTTCGGGCAGCGAGGCGCGAACCTTCATCACCTTTTCCAATTGCGCCCGCGTGGAAACGAAAATGCCTTCCGCTCCCGAATCGCGCAGGATATATTCAATGTCCGGTTCGAGCAGCGTGGGATAAAGTGGCACGGTCACGGCGCCCAGCCCCAGGATGGCGTAATCGGCGAGCGCCCACTCCAGACGATTTTCACTCAATAGCGCCACACGGCTGCCACGGCGCGCGCCCAACCGGCGGAGACTCTCGGCCAGCGCCGCCACCTGCCGCAAGGTTTGCCGCGAGGAAACGCTCTGATAACGGCCGGAGGATTTGGTCAGAAAACAGGCCGGACGGTCTTCGCGTTCCGTCGCCTGAAGAAATAACTCTGCAAGCGTTTTGAAATCCTTCATGCGCTTCCCAGTTCCCCACAACCAACAATCTCGGTCATTCTAGCACGGCTTCTGTAATGGTTTCGGGAGTCCACGCTGCGCCCCATCACCAGCCGGCCATCCACGTCGCTTTCCCCCGACTCCACGCGGTTGAGCCCCCGGCTGAGGGGCTCTCTTGGCGGCGCGGCAAACTTCGGCTAGCATAAGCCTATGTGCGCTACGGCTGTGCGCTCACCCGCCGTGGCGGGTCGGTTCTATCCCGGCGAGCGGCGAGCGTTGGAGCGTGAAGTGGATCGCTGCCTCGGCGCGCCCATTCAGCCCAGCGCGTCGTTTCCCGATGCTCTGGGCTGTGTTGTTCCGCACGCCGGCTACATGTATTCCGGCCACGTCGCGGGCGCGGTTTACCGCCGCCTGCCGGCGCGGCAGCGCTTCCTGATTCTCGGTCCCAACCACTTTGGGCGCGGCGAGCCGCTGGCCCTAATGTCGGAGGGGCAATGGCTCACGCCGCTCGGCCCGGCTTCGCTCGATGCAACCTTCGCCCTCGCGCTTCAGCAACATCTTCCCTCCCTAGCTGACGATGCCGTCGCGCACGCGGCCGAACATTCTCTCGAGGTTCAGATCCCTTTCCTGCAACGAGTGATGCCGCCGTTCACATTTGTTCCCGTCGCCATCGGGGTGAGCGATTTTCCGTCGCTCGAAGCGCTTGGCCACGCCATCGCCCAGGCCCTCGCCGCCACGCATGAGCGCCCGCTCATCGTCGCCTCAAGCGACATGAATCACTACGAGCCCGATGCCATCACCCGTGTCAAGGACCACGAGGCAATCGAGCAAATCCTGGCGCTCGACCCGCTGGGCCTTTATGACGTCATCCATCGTCGCGATATTTCGATGTGCGGCTACGGGCCGGTCGTCGCCATGCTCACCGCCGCGCGTGAACTCGGCGCTCGCCGCGCCACGCTCATCCATTACGCCACCTCCGCCGACACGAGCGGCGATCGCAGCGCCGTCGTCGGCTACGCCGGCATCATCATTGAATAATGGAAGTTGGCCGAGGCGGCCAGCCTGCGGTTTGTTCCCCTCCCTGCGGCATTGCCGCGCGAGGGGGTTTGAGTAGGAAAGTGGGCGTCAGCGCGTCGCCCATCGGCATCGCTGAAGAAGCTGACTTGATGGCCTGGAGTTGGACGCCACCGGCCTTCGGGCTAATGGGGTCGGCCAGAGGATGCTGCAGGCGCGCTGTGAACGGCTCCCCCGCCAAATCCGCCGCCTTCCATGTGAATCCCGCCGCCGAATCCACCGCCGCCCATGCGAGGCGCGCTTTCATGCACACCGCCAAATCCGCCGCCCGACCGCGGGCTCGCCGTATGACCAAACACGGGCCGAGACTCCTGCCGCGGAGCCGCCATGCCGCCGCGCGGGGCGGGCTGGCCCAATTGCATTTGGCGACCGCGAGGTGCGGCCGTCCCGCTCGCGCGGGCGCTTCTTGGCGCGCTCCGCCCGCCAAACAAGCGGGAGAACCACCCTTGTTTTTTGGGTGCGGTCGTCTGAGCCGGCGCTTCTGTATGCGGAGCCGTTGAAAGAGATGTGCCGATTTGCGGCGCGACGAGCGTGCCGGCCTTGGGCGCCTCGCCATTTGGCGGGCGACTTGGCTCGAGCGTGATATTCTCTCGCCCACGCGCTGTCGGCGCGACCGTGTTGGGGCTGTTGACAAACGTGCCCGTGCGCGAATCAAACACGATGCCCGACGGCGTATGGCTGCCGGCCTTGGTGCCCGCGAACGCCGTCACGCGCGGCAGCACCACAGTCGGCGCGGGAACGCCGGTGCGCGGCGCCGCGGGCCGGCCCATCACCAACGTGTGCATACCGCTGGTCACCCGCACCCCGGTGGCGCCGGCCGTTATCGGGGCTGTTCCGAGACCGCGAATTCCAGCCGCGGGCCGCCCCATGATTCTCAGATTTGGCGCGCTAATGGGTCGGCCAGGCAAATAGGCCGAAACGGTCGGCGCCACGTTCGGCGAGGCCAGCCGCTGGCCTGACTGCGGTTGTTCTCGAATGACTTGCGCCGGATCAATCGGCCGCCCGGTTCGGAACGTTCCCGCCCCCACCGCGATCACCGGATTGCCCAGCACTCCGCTCGTCCCCGGACTCCAACCCACCCAACCATCGCCTTGATACCAGGTCACGCAGGCGGGCGACCAATAACCAAATGACCCCGGAAACCATGTCCATCCAAAGCCCGAGACAAACGCCCAATTCCCGTAATGGAAGGGCAACCAGCCCCAAGGATCGTAGTCAATCCACGTCCAGCCAAAACCCGGGTACCAAGCCCATTGCCCAAAGCTGTAAGGCATCCAGCCCGCCGATGCAAACGGACTCCAACCGAAGCCGTAACCCGGAATGTCACTCCAATCGCCGTAATAGCTCAGTTCATTCCAACCATAGAGGTTCGGATACGCGGCCGAGTAGGCGCTCGACAGGGCGGGCGAGGACTGCGTTCGTTCCGCCAAGAGCACTTGATCGCGTTTTTCCACCCACCGATCCCAGGCATCCATGGTGATGCCGTGCGTCACGACGTAAGCGCGCGTCGTCGGGTCAATTCGCAGGACGTCGTTTTTGGTAAGCTGACCGGAACCGTAAGGGCTTGAAACATTCACAACGCCGCGAAATACTTCCACGCGCTGGGCTGTGGAATTCAAGTCCACGCGAAAGATGGTGCGCCCGGAAGGCCGCAGCACCGTACCGTCCGCCGTCACCGTATAGACGTCACCCGCTTCCGGAATCACATCAAAGGTGGCGTAACCCGTCACCATGTTCATGCGGTTAATCTTCCCGCCATCG
>JAKASC010000088.1 GCA_021828245.1 Acidobacteriota bacterium | reverse complement strand
GGTTGCCGGAGAAATCTGCGTAAAGGACGGAACCGCCATAAACGCCGCGGCGAGTGGGCTCGAGTTCGTCAATAATCTCCATGGCGCGAACCTTGGGCGCACCCGTCAACGTGCCTGCCGGAAAGCAAGCCGCGAGCGCGGCATAGCTGTCCGCGTCCAATCGCAGACGGCCACGAAGAGCCGAAACCAGGTGCATCACGTGCGAGTAACGCTCAACGAACATCAGCCGTTCCGGGGTTACCGTTGAAAACTCGCACACACGGCCGATATCGTTCCGCCCTAAATCCACCAGCATGATGTGTTCCGCGCGCTCTTTTTCATCAGCGAGCAATTCCTGCTCGAGTTGCTGATCGGCTTCGGGCGTTAGCCCGCGCGGGCGAGTCCCGGCGATGGGCCGATACTCGACCTCGCGCCCGCTCACTTTTACCAGCATCTCCGGCGAGGAACCGAGCACCGTAAAATCACCCAGACGGAGAAAATACATGTAGGGCGACGGATTGACCACGCGCAGAGCGCGATAAATCTCGAAAGCAGGAACACGCACCGGAACCGTGAGTCGCAGCGACAGCACCACCTGAAAAACATCCCCGGCGCGAATATATTCTTTGCCCTTTTCCACCATGGCCTCAAAGGCGCCTGGCTTCATGTTGGCTTGGATACGCAAAGGCGTGCGGGGCCGGGAAAAACGCGGCAGGCGCAGGGGCCGGGCCAGACGACGTTCCAGTCGGTCAAGCTCTTCCACCGCGCGCTCGTATTTGGCGCGTAGGCTGCCCGGCCCTTCCTCGGGGAGCACATTGACCACCAGAAACATTTGACGCTGCGCGTGATCAAAAGCCACGAGGTTCAGAAAGTACATGAAAACCGCATCTGGGATTTCAACGTCCGGCTCAACGCGAGGCGGCAAATTTTCCAACTGGCGGACCACATCGTAGGCGAGATAGCCGACAGCTCCGGCGGTAAAAGGGGGTAGGCCGGGAACCGGCACCGAGCGATAAGGGGCGCTCTGCGCGCGCAGAAACTCGAAGATGTTGCCGCTATGTTCCTCGCGCCGCCGCCCCCGCTCGAGCACCATCGAGCGACCGCGGCAGCGAACCACCTGGAACGGGTCAGTTCCAAAAAAAGTGTAACGGCCCACTCGCTCGCCGCCTTCGACGCTCTCCAAAAGAAAGCTGTAATCTCGCGCAGAGCCTTGGCGCTTGGGATCGCCTTGCGGCACCAACTTGAGAAACGCGGACACTGGGCTCAGTAAATCGGCCACGATGGTGCGATAGACGGGAACGACCGTGCCCAGTCCGGCGAGCCGCTTAAATTCCGTAAAGGTTGGCCGAACTCTGGATTCCATCTTCAATGAATTTCCGCGTTAACACTCATTGATACTCTTGCGCTCAATTGTCCTGCGATGGATTCTTTCCAAGTGGCAAACCACTCCCCTGAATCCCCAAGACGCCTGCCCCAAAGACAACATATCACACGATTGCCGTATTTCAATGTTGCAACACCGCCAGGCGTAAACAGGCAGCATGTTAGGTCCTCGGCTCGGTAATTCTTGGGGTGAATTTTCTCACGCTTGACGGTTCTTCGCTCCGCCGCCGATAATGGGAACTGCCTTGCCTAGCGCACAACCTGCCGCGCTGGCTTGAACGTACGAAGGGAGCTTCTCCATGTCTCAGATCTTCCGAAACTACATCGCCGGGGAGTGGGTGGAGAGTGCATCGCGGAAAACCTTCCCGAACATTAACCCGGCCAACACTGATGAAGTGATTGGCCTTTTTCAGGATTCCGATCGAGTTGACGTCGAAGCCGCCTGCGCCGCCGCGACTCAGGCCTGGGAAAGCTGGGCGGCCCTGCCGGCGCCCCGTCGAGGCGAATATCTCTTCAAGGCCGCAGAAATTCTCGAAAGCCGGCTTGCTCAGCTTGCAGCGGACATGACCCGCGAGGAGGGTAAGACGCTGCCAGAATCCCAAGGCGAGGTGAAGCGCGCCATCAACATCTTCCGCTATTTTGCGGGCGAAGGGGCGCGCCAATTTAGCTATCATATTCCCTCCGAACGCGAGCAGGTGTTCTGTTACACGCTGCGCAAGCCGCTGGGCGTCGTGGGTTTGATCACCCCGTGGAATTTTCCAAGCGCCATTCCCGCTTGGAAAATGGCGCCGGCGCTTGTGGCGGGAAACACGGTCGTCATCAAGCCGGCGTCGCTCGCTCCGCTTTCCGGTTACCGCTTGGTGGAAGCGCTCCATGAAGCGCGACTGCCGGCCGGCGTGGTTAATTTCGTGACCGGTTCGGGAGCACGAGCCGGCAATGCACTCATTGAGTGCGCCGGCCTATCTGCCGTCTCGTTTACCGGCTCGTGCGAGGTGGGCAACGCCCTCTACCAAAAGCTTGCCGCGCGGAAACTTCGCGTTCAGCTTGAAATGGGCGGCAAAAACCCGACGGTCGTGCTGAAAGATGCCGACCTGGACTACGCGACGGATATTCTAGTCAATGGCGCATTTTTTTCTACCGGGCAGAAATGCACCGCGTGCAGCCGCGCCATCATCGAAGAAGGCATTTATGAGCCCCTGGTTCAAAAACTGGTAGCAAAAACCAAACAGCTCAAAATTGGCAACGGCCTTGAGGCGGGTGTGCAAATCGGTCCGGCGGTGGACGCTAGACAGCTTGAAACCGATTTGAAGTACATCGAAATTGCCCGGCAAGAAGGCGCGCAACTCCTGTGCGGCGGCCAGCGGCTGACCGGCGGCACCTTCGACCGAGGCTATTTCATTGAGCCAACCATCTTTGATGGTGTCACCCCGGAGATGCGCATTGCCCAAGAAGAAGTTTTTGGGCCCGTCCTGGCGTTAATGAAGGCCAAGAATTTCGAGGATGCCATGCGCCTGGCCAACTCGGTCAAATTTGGGCTTTCGGCCGCCATCGTCTCGCGCGACTTGACCCGCGTGCATCAATTTATCAACCGCATTGAAGCAGGTTTAATTACGGTCAATCTGCCGACCGCCGGAGTTGAGTATCAGTTGCCCTTCGGAGGAACCAAAGAATCGAGTTTCGGGATGCGCGAGCAAGGCCCACAGGCGCTCGATTTCTACACGGAGACCCGCACCGTGTACCTCAAGTACACGCAGTAGATGCGCAACAATCCATGGAGTGAATTATGAAGAAGACGCAGCAATTTCTCCGGCAGTTGGAATTGGCATGTGAAGACAACCACGCGCTGGAGCCTTCGAAGAAGCGGTTCCCGGATGGCGGCCAGTTTCGCATTGAAATTCCGAGCGTCGAAGGGCCGCGCGTGTTTCGCGAAGTTCTGGCCACGGCCAAGGAGTTGAAGGTTCCCATCCATCGCGTCAGTCAAGGCAGCGGCGTGATGCTGCTGATGCGGGACGAAATCAAGGAAATGGCGCGGATTGGCCGCGAGGAGCGGATTGAAGTGTGCCTTTTTGTGGGGCCGCGCGCCACGTTTGAGACGGGAGCGCAAACAGCGTCGAGCGCCGGCAAGATCATCGGTCTGCAGCATCGCGGCGCCGATCAGCTTGTGTACGCGATTGAAGACGTCCGCCGCGCCTGCGAGCTAGGCATTCGTAGCATCCTGCCCGCCGACCTAGGCCTCATTTGGGTGCTCGACGAAATGAAGAAACGGGGAGAATTGCCCAAGAACCTGGTCATCAAAAGCTCGGTGACGCTTCCTGCCGCCAACCCGGCCACGGCGCGCCTGTTCCAAAACCTGGGCGTTTCAACGCTGAACATGCCGACGGATCTCGCCCCCGCCCAAATCGGCGCAATCCGTCAATCGGTCGAGATTCCTCTGGATATGTATATCGAGGTGCCCGACAATTTCGGCGGCTTCGTGCGCTATTACGAAATGCCGCAAATCATTCGCGTCGGCTCGCCGATGTACTTCAAGTTTGGCTTGCGCAATGCCCCGGATATTTATCCCTCCGGCCTGCACCTGGAGGATCTCGCCGCCAAAATGGGGCGTGAGCGCGTGCGTCGTGCGCGTATTGCCCTTGACTTGCTTAAACAATACGCGCCGGAAGCCAAGATGTCGCCGCTCGGCTCCAAAGACCTCGGTATCCCTCAGCCGTAAGGACGGGCGCCGGCATTTCTCGTGCGATGGCATCGCCGGCTGGCGTGCGACTTCAAAAATCACGATGGTTTCAGCCTACCCCAATGACGAAGCCGAGTTGCATCTGCCCCGAATCGTGATCCCCGCTAAGCGCCCTCACGGATTCACGGGAGTCAGAGTGACGTCGTCAATCCAGACTCTTCCGGCTATTTTGTTGTCGAGTTTCTGACTGGGCAGGCGCGCCACGCCGACCGCTACCAAGTTCGTTTTGGGTCCCGTTCGGAAATTGAGCGAGACCGGAATCCAGCCGCCACTTGTTCCGGTAAGGCTGGGCGAGAACTTGTCCAGCAATTGCGGATTGTAAAAGTCGTGCACTTCCATCCGCGGGCCACTGTCTGTGGTGATGTGGTCGGTCTTCAGAAACGCCTCCAAGTGGTAGGCGTGATTAGGAGAGAGAAGCACAAATTGGTAAAACTGGTGGTAATCGAGGTTCCGATTTCCTGAAAACTGAATTAACACGGAGTGGCTGGGAGAATGGAACTGAGAAGTGTCTCTTCCCACGTAAACCCCCGGCACGTTGTCCACTCGCCAGCCAAACCCCATGCGAAGAAGGGGCCGCTCGAAGCGGCTGTCGGTGATCAGGTTCCCCTTCGGCTGCGGCGACGGCCCGCTGACCCACCCACGATTCACCAAATCGGTCCACACCGTAAAAGCTTGATGGGGGTGGTGCGCGAAGATCAGGGAATCCATGTAAGGCGCAGCCGCGCCGGGAGCGAAACTCGCTCGGCTGCCGAGGATTCTGGTCCACACTGTCTGAGCATCCGTGAAGTGCTTTTGTCCGGCAAGGAAGTCCAGATAACGGAATTCCGGCCCCACCGCCCTGGGGATCAATTCGTTGAGGATTTGTTCAGGATTATCGGAGGCTTTCCAGGCCATGCTGAAAATGATGCCATCGTAATCCACTGTCCCTTTTAAAACAGTTCGAAAATGGCGAAAAGCCTCCGCGGTGTTTCCTTGAAGCAGGTAGAAGTTGCCAATCGGCCATTGGTAGGCGGGAATGTCTGGCGCCAAGTAATCGGCACGCTGCACCGCCCTGGTTGCATCCGCCATATCCCCTTGAAGTTGCAGAGCAGCGGACAAATCCAGCCAAGCTTGAGGACTCCAAGGGTCCAGCCGCACGGCCTCCTCGAACTGCTTGATGGCCTGATGAGGATGGGCATTGGCGACCGTATATTCGTAAACCCGACCCAACTGCCCGTGATATTTTCCGTTTCCAGGATCCAGCCGGGCGGCAATCGCCAGACTGCTGGCCGTCGGAGTAAGGGAGGCTCGATACGCTAAATAGGCGCGGGCAATCCACAGCAGCGCCAGGACGAGCACGACAGCCCCCGGCACCAAAACCAGACAGACAACCGCGAGTCTGCGTTTATTTTCGGTCATGCCCCTCCACCACCTTTTGCCCAAAGCACAGAGTTAATCTCTCTTCCCGCCCTCGACGCTTCTCTTGAAGCTCTCGACGGTCAACTCGTGTAAAGATACCTTGGCGGCAGGGGTTTTGGCAATGCACGACGAGCACCGTGCCGCGACGCCATCGGGTTGTCTGCGCAGAAGGCTTCAAGCGCAGCACGCGGGAACATTCCATTCCGGGCGGGAGGGAGCAAATAATCGTGGCCTCTGGCTCAGTTCAACCGCACCCGCAACGGACGCCTCTAAAGAGGTATCATAAACATCTAGCCTTCTCGCGCGAGGCGTGGCACCCTCGGCCGAGAAAAGCATCGAGTAAAGTCGCGGCGACAAAACACGCGACAATATGCACCGAGGAGAATTGAAGATGGCCTTCCCTGCCCCACAGCACGGTGATGACCGAAAGGGAGCTCGCCAGGCGGAGCGTTTTAATCCCGAGCGCGCCTCCCAATTGGACGATCCGTCTCGGTTTGAGTACCTCGCGCCTTCGGCGGTGGCCAATCTTCTTGACGTTCCTCTTGGTGGCGCCTTGGCGGATTTTGGGACTGGAACGGGAACCTACGCCCTGGAATTAGCGCAACTCCGGCCCGACGTGACGGTCTATGCTCTGGACGAATTACCGGAAATGCTCGAGCGCTTGCGGTCGAAACTCTCGGCAGCCGCCTTGCTAAACCTGAAGCCGATGCTGGCTCCGGAGGCCGCCGAGTTGATCGGCCGCATGGATCGCGTGCTCGCTCTCAACGTTCTCCACGAACTCGGTGACGAAGCCCTGCAACAGCTCGCCGGGCTGCTCAAGCCCGACTCGTTCGCCCTCTTTATAGATTGGAACGCGGCGGTGGAACGTCCGGTAGGTCCCCCCACCGACCACGTTTATACGCCTTCGGAAGCCAAGTCGCGCCTCGAAGGGTTGGGCTGGACAATCCTGCTCGAACGTACCTTCCCCTACCACTACGCTTTTCGGGCCCGCGCCGTGAAGTGAACAGAATCGAGGGCGCGATTCCGTCCATCCTACGCGCTCACGTGTAACGAAGCCATCGCCAGACTTCAACCAGGGATGGCCGCTTGCCTTGCATTAAAACTCCAACCCGGTAGATTCGCGCGGAAATCTGCACCACGCCGACCGTTGCCACGAGCGACAATCCAAGCGATAGTGCAATCTGCCAGAAGGGCGGCGTCTCGACGGCGATTCTCAGCACCATGAGAATCGGCGATAAAAAAGGAATTATCGAAAGCGTAACGGCAACCGGGGAGTTGGGATTGCGGAGGATGAAATCAAACAGCAAAAAACTCACCACGATGAGTAAAGTCACAGGAAGCTGAATTTGCTGGGCGTCCTGCTCGGAAGAAACCATGGCCCCAATGGCGGCATAGAGCGATGCATAAAGCAGATAGCCCGCCAAAAAAAAGACCACGGCGTAAATCCCCAACGCCAGCGAGATGTGAAAACTTGGCGGCGACACTCCGGGCCGCGCCAGCGTCGCGAGCGCCCGGCCGTAGGTTCCCAACAGCACCGCCACACCGGCCCAGATGAGATATTGCGTCAGGGCCGCACCCGCCACCCCCAGAATTTTCCCTGCCAGCAGATAGAACGGCCGGACCGAGGCAATCAAAATCTCGATGATTCGCGTGGACTTCTCTTCGACGACGGCGCGCATGGTCATCATGCCGTAAGCAATCAGCGTCATATAAAGGAGCATTCCAACGACCATGGCGGTCACGAACGTCTGACCATGCTCCACGACCTGGCCGGCCCGAGTGACCTTGATCATCTTCAGGCCCACGCCCCGAATCACTTGCTGGACATTGCCGACCTTCAGCCCTCGCTGACGCAGCCTTTGCGCAATCACGGCGTCGCTGACGGCGCGCTGAAGCGGTCCTGCCACCGTGAGAAACTCAGGATTGCGAGTGTGGAACTCGGCGGCCTGCCGACCATCGAGCAACGCACGGGGCAAGACGAGGTATCCGCTCAGGCGGCCACGCGCCACCTCTCGAAGAAGCCGTTGTTCGGCGGCCGGGGTTGGCGATTCAAGCGTCGCCACCACGTCAAACATCGGCCGGCCGTCCGGGAGCTTGGCATCCAGGTTGTGAAGCACGTCCCGCCCCAGGTTGCCCGTCCGATCTACAATGGCAATCCGCAACGGTTGACGGACTCGCAGCGTCGCCGTGAAAACCACCAACGCCAATAAACCCAACGACACCACGGGAAGGCCCAGCGTGGTCCACAAAAACATCTTCGAGCGAACCCGTGTCAGGTATTCCCGCTTAATGATGATCCACAGCTTGGGCATCGCTTGCCGACACCTTTTCGATAAAAATCTCATTGAGCGGAGGCTCCATTAGCTCAAACCGGGTAATCCGCACGCCCCGCGCCACCGCCGCGCGCAGGATTTCCTGCGGGTCGGCCTGCGGGCACAATCTGATCTCTGCCACCCCGCCGTAATGGTTCACCTTTTCAATGAGCGCGGGAAGATGCAGAAAACCATCCTCGCCTTCATACTCGATCCGGAGAACATTCTTACCGTAAGCTCGCTTAATGGCCCGCAACTCACCGCTCAGCACGTTGCGACCTTGGTGGATGAGGCAGATGGAGTCGCACATCATCTCCACCTGCTCCATGCGGTGCGTCGAAAGAATGAGCGTGACGCCTTGGGAACGCAACTCCAGCATGATGTCTTTCAGAAGTGTGGCATTGACGGGATCCAGGCCCGTGAAGGGTTCGTCGAGAATCATCAGCGACGGCTGGTGCAAAGCCGAGGCAATAAACTGCGCCTTCTGCTGCATGCCTTTGGAAAGATCGCTCACCTTTCGCCGGGCCCATTCGCTCAGCCCCAGGCGCTCCAGCCACTGTCGGGCTCGCCGCTCCGCCTCGGCTTCGGGCAGCCCCTTGAGCGCCCCCAGAAAAACGAGCACCTGGAGAACCTCCATGCGAGGATAAAGGCCGCGCTCTTCAGGAAGATACCCGATGAGGTCTTGGGAGCGATCGCTCAGGGGTTGGCCCAGAATTTCAATGCGCCCGTCGTCCGGGATCAGGATGCGCATCATCATGCGCAGTGTGGTGGTCTTGCCCGCCCCGTTGGGTCCCAGCAGACCAAACAGCGCGCCTCGACGAATGGTGAGCGAAAGGTCCTTCACGACCTCCCGCATGTCAAAACGCTTGGTCACGTGCTCGAGTACCACAGCATCTGACATAAGTTCCCCGTCGGCGCCGTCCAAAACGGCGAAACCAACTTTCACCGTGAGCATCTAAGAGGTTTCGCGCGCCGGATTACATGCTCCAAGATAACATGGCGCCTGGAGCCGCTCCAATGTACCCTGGGGACCCAAGGAGCACCACCGGCGCGCAAGGTCGGCTCCCAATCCGTCGTCTTCAAACACCTGTGCTTTTTGGCGGCGAGTTTGTCGCGCCCGCTGTACGCCGGGGCGACGGTCGGATAAGATAGGACGTTATTTGCGGGCTCTCGTGGAAAGTGGAAAAAGGAGGAAGTGGAATGCGCGATATCGTCATTATCGGTTCAGGATGCGCTGGTCTCACG
>JAKASC010000087.1 GCA_021828245.1 Acidobacteriota bacterium | reverse complement strand
CGCCAGCCGGGCAATCTGTTCGACTTCGCGCCGCACGGGATTGTCGGCAATGCCTAAAATCTCATGGCCGGCAAACAAGGCGCTTTGCCAGTGGGTATAGCCGGTTATCTGCGGGCCCGAAACACCCGGTTGAACAATGGTTGAGCCACCCGTAAACCCCATGACACGGTGCGGAACAATCATGCCGACGCCAATGATAAAATCCGCCTCGCTCAGCATCCGGTTCACTCTAATCGGGGTGCCGTCGGGTGCCGTGCCGATTTCCTGGAGTTTGTCCTCCTCACGCCAGTGGTGAAGATGAACTTCGTGCCGAGCAGGGATCTGCTCTCCCAGCTTCTTCGTGACTTCTTCGCGGCTCATCCGGGCATGGGTGCCGGCGGCAACGAGAATCCGAAGGTCGTGGCGCGGGCAACCGGCCAGTTCCACCCGCTTGAGAATTTCCGGCAGCAGGCGAGCGGCCGGCGTTTGCCGCGTGATGTCGTCCACAAGAATTAAAACGCGGCTGCCGGAGGATAACTGACGCTCAAGGGGCTGAGCGCCCACAGGATGGTCAAGAGCTTCCTGGACAAGCTGCTCAACCGACTGTGAGGGTTCAACCCGGGCCGGCTGGAGGACAGCCAACAGGTTGGAGTCCGGAATCTCAACCGCGGGGACGTCAGGATAGGTGAAGGAAATTTGCATATTCAGCGTTGGCGAATCACGCACGACGGACGCAATGAGATTCCGCCATGGAGTAACAAATTACCGGGGCTCATCTGGGACGATGTCTGGTCGGCGCTAATGACGGAGCGCTGCCCCACGTCACTGATTTTTCACCCAGGCGTGTTGCGGATCATCTGCCCAGGCGCCGTAGCGGCGTTCTTCGCCTCCTAATACCCAAGTGTAGTGGAGCTGATAACCAGGGGCGGCCACGACCGGATGGTAGCCCTTGGGCAGAAGAACCGTATCCCCATCACGCACGACAAAGACATTGGAAAATCCTTCCGGGTCTTCGGGAGCCGTGTAGGTGTAAATAAACCCAAAACCCTGGGCCGGCTTGACCCGGAAGA
The DNA here is from genome assembly GCA_021828245.1 of Acidobacteriota bacterium. GTDB lineage: Bacteria > Acidobacteriota > Terriglobia > UBA7540 > UBA7540 > JAKCCV01. Next base: position 8,043 of record JAKASC010000087.1, on the reverse strand, counting down.
AATAAATTTCTTCGAGCACCGCTTCATTGGGAGGATTTTTTCGGTCATGCTTGTGAGGTGGATAGCTCGACCAATTGCCGGGAGGGTTCAGGGTTTCCCCGGCGAGCAAACGCTCGGCGGGTGTGCTCGTGTCCAAGGCGGAATAAACCGTTCGCCGCCAATTGTCGCGGCCGGTCTCGGTCTTCTTGACGGTCGAACCCTCCAGAAGCGCAGGTGGCACCGTAGCCTTCGAGGGCGCGCTGAAAAGGCCCGCGTCCAATCTGTCAGAAACGGCGGTCACCGTGTAAGCCGAGTGAGGCGGAAAATAAATCATCACGGGCGGCCCGGAGAACACGTCGGTGCGACCGCCCACTTTGGAGAAAGTAACGGTTCCTGAAGGTGCTTGGATGGCGACGTCGGCGACCCCCGAGAAAAGGTCCAGCACGGCCTCGCGCCCTTCGAACCGACCAGCGTGGGACTCGCCTTTTTGAAGCTGGAAGCGAGCGAAGTCCAAAAACCGCATCGTCCCGGGGCCAACGATCTGCTGGAATTTCCCATTCGACCGAGCGCGAATCAGGCGTTCCATAGCGTTTTACTCCTTTCGTTTAAAGCAAAGCTGGGAACTGTTTCCATCCGTAACGCCTTTCCCTCGCGTGGGCCTTCCGAACGCTTCTATTCTATCCGGATTTCACTCGAGCGGCGGATGGTTTTTTAACCCCAAGAGGTTGTAATGTGCCAACCGCTTTTTTCGTTCCCCGAGTGCGCCTGCCCGGTGATGCCTTTCATTTAGGAAAAGTAAAACTTAACTCACGCCCCATCTTGAAGACCGGCTTTTTGCGGCGGCGGATAAGGTCCATATTTTCCGACATCGCAGTCACCAGAATGGGCATGGCAATGGTGGAATCGCAATGGCAAGTGACCATGCTGGCATCATGGGCGATTTTGCCCCAGCTCTGCGCTTCCTCGAACGTGCAACCGGAAAGTCCGCCCCAATGCGGAGCGTCGGTCACCACCTGGATGGCGTATTGGTGACCTTCGTGCGACTGTCGCATGAAAGTAGCGGTCACTTCGCTCTGTTGCACAAAATTCTTCGGCGTGCCACCGCCAAAATAGATGACGCCGCTCGCCGGCGACTGACTGGCCAAGCGCGCCGTCTCCAGAACATCCCCAATGACATCGAAAACAAATTGATTTTTTCCGAGAAAGCGATTCTCCGCAATTCCAATCCCAATGGAGGAATCGCCGATGGCGGGACAGTAGAGCGGAATGTGCGCTTTATAAGCCGCCGTGACAATGCCGTCTTCCTTGGCCCGGCGGCTGATTGCCTTTCCGAGCAGGTAAAGAAATTCCCGCGTGGTGTAGGGGCGTTGGGGCCTCAAAGACGCGGCAAATTCCCCGATAAATGCGTCCTCTTGGCGAAATTCCTCTTCGTCGGCGAGGGTGTCATACATCCGATCAATCAGGTGCTCTTGCAGCTCAACATCATCTATCTGGGGTGAGCTTTGGAAGTGATAGTGACCGAGCGTTTCATGGATATCGTGGAAAAAATTGGCGCCCGTCGAGACCAAGCAATCAATCAGGCGGTTTTGAATCATATAGACCACCAGGCGACGCATCCCCGCCGGGACCATGGCACCGGACATGCCCATCATAATCATGACCCGCTCGCCCAACATTTTTTTCCAAATTTGATAGGCAATGGCCAGATTCCTGCCCTGAAAAGAGATGCCCTGCATCTTCTCGAGAAGCGCGGCAACATTCTTCCGGGCGTCAATTCGGACCGGGCGGGTGGGATAACGCAAAATCTCGTGCTTTTCCATTACACCTCTTTCGGCCTGTTTTCCTGCTTCCGGGAAATGCCACTGCACGGGGCCATTGGCGTGGAGGCGCGCATGTTATTCATCCACTCCTAGCAGAACCGAGGCGGCGAGGACGGTGGTCCATAATCCGCGCTTGTCCCCGATGGCGGATTGAGTGTGATGCAGCGTGCGGACGATCTTGTTGGAGATGCGATAAATTTCTTTTTTCTCATCCCAACTTTGATCGGGGTCGAATTCAACTCCCAAGGTCGTCGCCAACATTTCCGCGGCCAGCTCTTCGGCGTATTCGCCCGCTACTTCTTCCGTTTCGCCAAAGGAGTGGTGTTCGGACAAATACCCGAAGGTGTTGCGGTCGGCGGGCATGGCCACGCCAATTGAGGCGGCAATCAGGCGGTGAGGCTCGCGGGTGGAGTTCTCGCTCATCACCACAAACGTGACTTGCCCCGGCTTAAGTTCCTGGATTCCTTCGCTGCGTGGAATCAGCTTGCAACGCGGCGGAAAGATGCTCGAAACGCGCACCAAATTGCACGCGGCGATGCCCGCCGAGCGCAACGCCAACTCGAAGCTGGTCAGCTTCTCCCGGTGCTTTCCGACCCCCTTGGTCAAAAACATCCTTTTCGGAACGAACATCGGCGTGCCTCACATGTCCCGCAGCCTGCCTCTGCGCTCTTTCCAAGCTCCTGCCTCAAAACTAGCAAGAGCTTCCCGCTTTGATAAAGAGAACGTAAACTAACAAATCTTTGAGAAAAGTGTCAACGGAATTTTGCTCGGACGCCTCGCGCGGCGCAAAAGCCATCTCTTCGGCCGCCGCCGGCTGCGGTGAGGGAAGGCTCATGAGCGGCTTTGGCCGGCAAGGGTTGCATTATTTCGTCTTTCTAGTATAATCGAATCATGCGACATGCCCGCAGCAACGGCCAAGTTATCCGTTACGCGGACATGTTTGCGGCTATGGGGGCGGCGCCGCGGCTGCGGATCCTGCGGCTTTTGCTGGCTGCTCACCCGCGAGGGTTGGTTGCGGGCGCGATTCGGCAAAGGCTCGGCATTCCAGCTTCGACGCTTTCGCATCACCTCGATACGCTGCGCGATGTGGGCCTGCTCCGGGTCCGCCGAGAGGGAACCTTTCTTTGGTACACCGCGAACACAGACTCTCTCCAACAACTCATGAACTTCCTGTACGCAGAGTGTTGCACGCGCAGCCAGGCAGTTGCTCCGGACCGATGCGTGTTGGTTCGCCAGGCGCTGGCCCCACCGATGAGAAAGGTGAATTCATGAGTGACGCGATTAAAGAAGTGGTGAAGGAAAAATACGGCCAGGCGGCACTGCGAGTGATGCAAAGCAAGACACGGGCCTCCTGCTGCGGATCTGCCGGGTCAGAATGCACGCCGTCCGACCCCATCACTCGCGCCCTTTACGCAGCGGGAGAGATTGCCGGATTGCCCGACGAGGCGTTACTGGCTTCGCTCGGCTGCGGAAACCCGACGGCGCTCGCCGAACTCAGCCCGGGCGAGACGGTGCTGGACCTCGGCTCGGGAGGAGGCATTGACGTTCTGCTCTCGGCGAAGCGGGTGGGGCCCACGGGAAAAGCCTACGGGCTGGATATGACCGATGAAATGCTGGCTCTGGCGCGGGAGAACTTGCGAAAGTCCGGCATGACGAACGCCGAGTTCCTGAAGGGTGAAATCGAGAATATCCCTTTACCCGCCAATTCTGTGGACGTGATCATTTCAAACTGTGTCATCAATCTTTCGGCGGACAAGGATCGTGTGCTACGCGAAGTTTTCCGCGTGCTGAAACCCGGGGGGAGGCTGGCGGTTTCCGACATCGTGATCCGCGGCGAGATGCCCGCTGATATTCGGCGCAGTCTTGAGCTTTGGGCCGGCTGCGTGGCGGGCGCGCTGGAAGAGCGCGAGTACCGCGCCAAGCTCGAGGTCGCGGGATTTGAGGAAATCAGCATTGAGCCGACTCGAGTTTACACCGGTGCGGATGCGCGCGAACTGCTGGCCGCTGCCGGCCTGGATGTGGAAACCGTCGCACCGCTCGTCGCCGACAAATTCATGAGTGCCTTTGTGCGTGCCCGAAAACCTTCGACCCGCAGGAGAACCGGTGGTGGCAAGGGAGGCGAGGCATGAACACGACCATCACGCGCAAATTGTCCCTTCTGGACCGCTACCTTACCTTGTGGATTGTTTTGGCCATGGTGGCCGGGGTGGTGGCCGGCGATGTGGCGCCGGGTTTTCCCAAATTTTTCGCCCATTTTCAATCCGGAACCACCTCCATTCCCATTGCTGCCGGCTTGATTTTAATGATGTACCCTCCTCTCGCAAAGGTTCGTTACGAGAAAATCGGCCGGGTATTCCGCAACCGGAAGGTTCTGCTGCTTTCGCTTTTCCAGAACTGGGTTATCGGGCCGGTCGTGATGTTTGTGTTGGCCATAATTTTTCTCCGTGGCTATCCGGCCTATATGGCCGGTCTCATCCTCATCGGCCTTGCGCGCTGCATCGCCATGGTCATCGTGTGGAATGAATTGGCTGAAGGGGACACGGATTATGCCGCCGGACTGGTGGCTCTGAATTCGGTGTTTCAAGTTCTGTTTTATTCCATCTATAGCTGGATTTTCATTACAACGCTCCCGCACTGGCTTGGCCTAAAAGGCGCCATCGTGGATATTTCGATGGGGGAGATTGCTCGTAGCGTGTTCATCTATCTTGGAATCCCATTTCTCGCGGGTGTTCTCACGCGCGTGACGCTGCTTCGCTGGCGTGGCCTCCGATGGTATGAGCAGCAGTTTATCCCGCGCATCAGCCCGCTGACGCTGGCCGCTCTCTTGTTCACGATCGTAGTTATGTTTTCGCTGAAAGGCGGAGCGATCGTCCGTCTGCCGCTCGACGTGGTGCGCATTGCGATACCCCTGGTCATCTATTTCGTGGTGATGTTTTTAGTCTCATTTTGGATAGGGCGTCGCTTGGGAGCGGATTACAGTCAGACGGCCGCGTTGTCATTCACGGCGGCCAGCAATAATTTTGAACTGGCCATTGCTGTGGCGGTGGCGGTGTTCGGAATTCATTCCGGGGCGGCCTTTGCAGCAGTGATCGGCCCGTTGATTGAAGTTCCCGTCATGATTACGCTGGTGAATGTGGCCTTGCGATTTCGGCGTCACTTCAACTCGGAGGCCGCCTTGGAGCACCGACCTGTGGGCGCGCGATCATGACGAGGCCACGTATCCTGATTCTCTGCACGGGGAACAGCGCCCGCAGCCAAATGGCGGAAGGACTTCTTCGACACTTGGGAGCCGGCCGATGGGAGGTGTTTAGCGCGGGTATCCGACCCACCGCCGTGCGACCCGAAGCGATTGCCGCCCTGCAAGAATGCGGAATAGACATCTCCCGCCATCGCTCCAAATCCCTCGATGAATTCGCCGGCCAAGAGTTTGATTACGTCATCACAGTGTGCGACCAAGCCAAAGAGAGTTGCCCGGTTTTCCCCGCTCGAACTCAACGCCTGCACTGGAGCATTCCCGACCCCGCTGCGGTCGCCGGCTCGCAAGAGGAGAGGATGGCCGCTTTCCGTGCGGCCCGAGATGACCTCCAGCAGCGCGTTCAGGACTTTGTTCGGTCAATCTCCGGCGACGGTTTTGGTTTGCGGGATTGACTCGAGCGCGTTACCGTCAGGCCAAATCATTTTGACTGAGGAAATGGCCGCCCGCGTTCGCTGTCAGCGAGGGGAGCGGACCCGAAGAGAGGCATAAGGCTCCTGGGTCTTGCAATTTTGCATTTGACCGACGCCCGCAATGGTGTTCCAATGGGCGTAAGCGGTCGCGGCCAACCAGCGGGGCCGAGGGACGCATCAGGAAAGGGGTAGGGGAGAAGCTATGCGAACCGTTTTGAAGTGGGTGATGGTTATGGGGATGGGGGCGCTGATGGCGCCACCGCTGTGGGCACAGACTTCCTTGGCGCAGGCGCAATATCAATACACCATCCCAGAGGGAACCGAGTTTAAGCTGGTCCTCCATACCGAGATCAACTCGAAACGATCTCGAAAGGGCGACGTGGTCATCTGTACGTTGCTTGATCCTGTCTATGTGGAGGATCGGTTGGTGTTGCCTCGAGGGATTCGCGTTTACGGGCACATCACGGAGATTCATCCGGCTCGCAGGCGCGGCAAAGGCGGCTTCGTTTATGTGGAGTTCGACTCCCTCGAGTTGCCAAGCGGTCAGAAGGTTGCCCTTATGGGCTCGCTCACCGAGGTTTTCTCGAGCGTGGGTAAGAGCGGCTCGAAGGTGGGTCCAGAAGGCAATCTGCGGGGCGGCTCGGCCAATCGCAAAGAGCAGCTCGCGTTATTTGCCGCACCGACGGCGGCAGGGGCCGTCGGGGGCGTGGGACCTGGAATCGCTGCGGCAGCGGGCGGGCTGGCGGCGGCGCTACTTCTCCCTCACGGTAAGCAAGCCAAACTGTTGGCCGGCTCCCTGATTGGCATGCGCCTGGACCAAGATTTGACAATCACGCTTCCGCCTCCCAAGCACCCTCTGCGCTACTGATACTTTTGCCTGCACGAGTTCTGACCCTAATTTTTCCCTAAACATGGGATGGCCGGGGGAAGCTGTCGGCTTCGGGGCGGCCGCGGACTTAGAATTATCGTTTTCCTCTATCGCCCGCAGCGGAATGAGGCGAAGCGCGGCGTCGCCCCATCGAGGGGCGGACGGGACGCGGAGGGTAAAGCCGCGAGGTTTCCGGCAAACGAAACAAGTAAGAAACCGGCACAAGCTGGACATCAGCCTCCGCCAAGCGGGGCAGAAATTCTTTGAGGGCCAGGATGGTCGTCGGGTGAGGGTGGCCGATGGCGATGGCGACCCCTTGGCGCTCAACAACCTTCTCAAGCTCCCGCAGTTGGCCGAGCGTATAAGGAACACTTTGTCTGTCATCCAGGAACACAGAACGGAAAGCGGCGGGCACCCCCGCCTTTCGCGCGGCTTCCCAAGCCACACTCGAACCGATGGTGCGGCTGTCCACAAAATAGAGATGGCGGCCGGCCAACACTCGCATAACGTCGGCCATTAGCACGGGATCCGACGTGGCGAGCGACCCTTGATGATTGTCCACGCCCCGGATGTGAGGCACCGCTTCGAGGTCGGATTCCACCAGCCGTTCCACAACGCGCGCGCTCATGCCGACCCGGATTTCTTCCGGAGACCCGCGAATGCCCGGCCGAGGGATCGGCTGCATGGGCAAATGGAGCATCACTTCTCGTCTGGCGCGGAAGGCTATATCCGCCGTCTCGACCGAGTATCGCAAGCGAGGCAGGACTGAGAAGGTGAGCGGGTAAGGGAGGGCCACCAGTTCGTGCGCTGCCTGCTCGTTGGCCCCCAGGTCGTCAATAATGATGGCCACTCGCAACAGGCGGGGAACCTCGCGGACGCGCCACTCCGTTTCCCAAAGGCGGCCTTCCTCGATCCGAATCACGATTATCGGTTCACCGCGCGCCGGCCGGAGCAGCGAGGATTTCACCTGAAGACCATGATGAGCAGCCTCGCGCTCCAGGGCGCCCGAGACCGGCCTGACCGCAGTCGGCTCCGCCAACACATCCACCGTCCGCGCCGACCCGGGAGGTGGGAATTTTCCTTCCGCCGAACCCTTGACCCAAACCTCATTTCCCCCGGCTCGGAGCGCCGCCTCCCGCAGGAGCGCGAGCGCCGTTCTGCGGCTGATTCGAGCCTCTGAGCGTCGTGCTTGCTGGGGGGTTCGGCACGAAGTCGCCAACAAGACCAGCGCAAGGACAACACCCACCCTGCCCTTCATGGCCAGAACGGTGGACGAGCGGCGCGACGGTCCACCCACAGGTTGACATCGCGGATGATGGGGCAAGACTTAGGCGGCCTTTGCTGAAGGAGTCTTCTGGCTAAGAATCTCAAGCGCCTTCTGAAGCTGAAGATCGTTTTTGCCCCCCATTTGAGTCGGTGAAAGGGGCTCTTGGTTTAAGGAGGCCTCGTGGCTTGTGGCCGGCTGAATAACGTTGGGAGTGACGCCACGTCCTGCTATCTCCTGGCCGTCCGGCGTGTAGTACTTGGCTACGGAAAGCAGCAAGGCGGAGCCGTCACCCACGGAAATCAACTGTTGATAAACTCCCACGCCAAAGGTGGGCTCGCCTACCACGTTGCCACGGTGGTTATCCAAAATCGCCGCGGCCACGATCTCTGCGGGTCCTGCGGTGGACATGTTCGTCAGTACCACCAAGGGCAGGTTGGTGATCT
>JAKASC010000086.1 GCA_021828245.1 Acidobacteriota bacterium | reverse complement strand
ACTCTCTTCAAGTTCAGAGTGAGCGTTCAAAGGAGCGGCCGATGGAAATCAAGGAGCTGATTGAAGCCATCGCCAAGGCGCTGGTGGATTATCCCGATCAGGTGGTTGTGCGAGCGGTGGAAGGAGAACAAGTCACCGTGCTGGAACTTCGTGTTCATCCCTCCGACCTGGGAAAGGTCATCGGCAAGCAAGGGCGGACCGCCCGCTCGATTCGGACCATTCTCGGGGCCGCAGGGATGAAGCTCAAGAAGCGCTTTACGTTGGAGATTTTGGAGTAAGTCTTGAGCGCGCAGGGGCGACGACCGGCGCGAGGCCGCCTCCAACCCGAGCCTGAGGTCCGTGCCTTGGGTGCCGCTTTGGACGACCCGAGGGTGGTTATTGCGCGCATTGCGCGGCCTTGGGGCCGAAAAGGCGAGGTGGTGGCGGAAATTCTGACGGATTTCCCCCAGCTTTTCCAGTCGCGCCGCCGAGTTTTTGTCGAAGGGGTCGCCGAGCCGGTCGCCGTGGAGCACGCCCGGCTGCATCAAGGCCGCGTCGTGCTGAAATTCGGCGGAAGCGATTCCATCGGCGACGCGGAGCGATGGCGTGGTCGTCACGTGCTCATTCCGCGAGAGGAGCGGATGGCGCTGCCGGCGCACAGCTACTATTGGCCTGACCTCTGCGGTTGTCGCGTGGTGCGGCGCACGGCGCGCGGCGAGCACATCGTCGGGACGGTGGAAGCCGTTGAGCCGACCGGCGGCGTGGATTTGCTCCGCGTGGCCACCCCGAGCGGCGAGGCGTTGATTCCTCTTGCCCAGGAAATTTGCACTCACGTGGACACGCAGGCCAAAAAAATCGTCATTGAACCGCCCGAGGGATTACTGGAACCGAATCTTTAACCCGGCGCGATCGGACTGCGCGCGCCGGCGAACACAACCATGAGATTTCACGTTGTCACCATCTTCCCGGATTTCTTCGGAAGCATCTTGGAGCACGGCCTGCTCAAGCGGGCGCTTGCGGCCGGCGAGATTGAGATTCGGATTCATGACTTGCGCGAGTTTACCGATGACCCTCATCGCACGGTGGATGACCGGCCGTTTGGCGGCGGGCCGGGAATGGTGTTCAAGCCGGAGCCGATTTTCCGCGCCGTCGAGCAGATTCGAGCCGACTCCGCCGACCCTTCATGGCCGGTCATTCTTCTTTCGCCCCAAGGGCGGCTGCTCACCCAGGCGGTCGCGGAAGAGTTGGCACGGCACCGCGGCCTGATTCTCATTTGCGGCCGTTACGAGGGCGTGGATGAGCGGGTGGCCACGCATCTGACGAGCGACGAACTTTCCATCGGGGATTACGTGTTAAGCGGAGGAGAATTGGCGGCGGCGGTCGTGATGGAATGCGTCACGCGGCTGGTGCCCGGCGTCCTGGGCAACGAAGAAAGCGCCCAGCAGGACTCCTTTGGCGAGGGCCAGGCGATTCTGGATTGCCCGCACTACACGCGCCCGGCGGAATTCCGCGGGCTTAAGGTTCCGGAAGTTCTGCTCTCCGGCAATCACCGGGAGATTAGCCGGTGGCGACGTCGGCAGTCGCTTGAAAAGACGTGGCGCCGCCGCCCGGAACTATTGGCGGGTTTGTCCTTGACCGCCGAGGAGCGCGCCATGCTGGAAGAGATGGAGCGTGCCCGGGTCACCCCGGCGCCGCGCTAAGACGAGCGGCCGGCAGCCGTCGCCTTCGGCCCAGGTTGTCGCCCAGCGGCTCGGTTATTTTGAGAAAGGGAGATGAATTGCTTATGAACGTGCTCGAAAAAATCGAACAACAGCAGACCAAAAAGGATGTGCCAACCATGAAGCCGGGCGATACGTTGCGCGTGCATGTGAAAATCCGGGAGGGCGACAAAGAACGCATCCAGGTCTTTGAGGGCACGCTCATCGCCCGCCGCCGCGCCAGCAACCACTCCACCATCACGGTGCGGAAGATCTCTTTCGGCCACGGCGTGGAACGCATCTTTCCGCTTCACTCCCCGGCCATTGACAAGATTGAGGTGGTGCGCAGCGCGCGCGTGCGGCGCTCGAAGCTCTACTATCTGAGGAACCTCAAAGGCAAGGCCGCGCGCATGCGCGAGGCGAGGAGCGAGTCCTGAAGCTCGTCGGCCGCGCCCAACGATTGCCATGGAACCCGCCGACCCTCACACCCCGAGCGAGCCCGTCAAACCCCGCGCCAGCCTTGTGGGAGGCAACGGCAATCGGCCGCCGACAGCGCCGGGAGTTTCTCCGGCTGCCGATTCTCAACCCGCTCAGGTTGCCCCGGCTGACGTTTTGCCGGCGGAGGCTCGCCGCGCCGCCAGGCGCCGCCGGTGGATTGCCGGCTTGGTGATGGGAATCAGCATGCTGATCGCCATGCTGTTGCTTCTCTACGCGGGCTATTGGCTGTACCACCAAAAAGATCCGCCTTTTTCCTCTTCCCGCTTCGCCAGGCCTCCGGCCGGAGCAGCGTTTCGCGCCCGCCGGTCGCGCGCCGGCTAGGTTGGCTCGCAGCCCCTCGCTCTAAGCCTGCCCCCGCTACATCAAGCTGAGCGGGTCCATATCCATCACCACCGATTTTGGCAGCCATCCCCGCTCGCTCGATTCCTCGGCCACTCGGCGGAGGGCGGCGTGCAATCGGGCGCGGGAGCTGGACTTCAGAATGAATTGGATTCGATACCTCCCCTTCACCCGGGCAAGCGGGGCCGGCGCCGGGCCGAGCACTCGAATCTCCGTGTCGGAAAAAAACTGGCTCACCTCGGCGGCAATTTTTGCCGCCCGCTCGAGCTGGGCGTCCTGCACCGTCACCTGAGCGAGCGCCGCGACCGGCGGATAGCGCATCATGCGGCGAAAACGAATCTCCTTGGCAAAAAAGTCTTCGTAGTTTTGCTGGGCGGCCAGCCGAATCGCGTAGTGTTCCGGATAAAATGTCTGCACCAGCACCCGGCCCGGCAACTCGCCGCGTCCGGCTCGTCCCGCCGCCTGGGTGAGAAGTTGGAAGGTGCGCTCGGCAGCGCGGAAATCCGGCAGGCCCAGCAAGGTGTCGGCGGAGACCACCCCCATCAGCGTCACGGCCGGAAAGTCGTGCCCTTTGGCGATGAGCTGCGTTCCCACTAAAATCTGAATCTTGCCTTCCCGGAACTCGGCCAAGATTTTCTGGAATTGCGCCGGGCGCCGCGCCGCGTCGCGGTCCAGCCGAGCCACGCGCGCCGTCGGGAACATCTCCGCCAGCTTGGTTTCCACCCGTTCCGTGCCCTCGCCGACGTAATAAAGGTATTCGCTGCCGCACGAAGTGCAGCGGGTCGGCACCGTCCGCGCGTAGCCGCAATAGTGACAAAGCAGCCGGTTTTCCCGGCGGTGATAGGTCAGGGAAATCGAGCAATGGACGCAACGCTCCGTCTGGCCGCAGCTTCGGCAAAGCAGGAACCACGAATAGCCGCGCCGATTCAGGAGAATCATGATTTGTCCGCCGCCGTGCAGTTGCTCTTCCATGGCCTCGCGCAGCCGGCGCGAGATGGGGACTTGGCTATGCGTGAGGCGAAACTCCTCGCGCATGTCCACAATTTCCACCTGGGCCATCGGCCGGCCGGCCACGCGCTCCGTCAACTTCAGCAGATGGTATTTTCCTTGCCGGGCGTTCCAGTAACTTTCAAGCGACGGCGTGGCCGAGCCCAGCACCACCACGGCGCCTTCCCGGCGCGCTCGCACCACGGCCACGTCGCGGGCGTGGTAGCGCGGGGTTTCCTCCTGCTTGTAGCTGGACTCGTGCTCCTCATCCACAATAATTAATCCCAATTCTTTCGCGGGAGCGAAAATGGCCGAGCGCGTGCCCAACACGACGCGCGCCTCGCCGCGCCCAATACGCCACCACGCGGCGTCGCGCTCGGCCGGCGCGAGCCCGCTGTGCAGCACCGCCACTGACGCCCCAAACCGCGACGCGAACAAGGTTTCCATCGCCGGCGTCAGCGCAATTTCCGGAACCAGCATGAAGGCGGAGCGTTGCTGCTCGAGACAGCGCCGGATGAGGCGCAGATAGATTTCCGTCTTGCCGCTGGCCGTCACGCCGTGGAGCAGCGCCACGGCAAAACGCCGCGCTTCCAGCCGTTCCGTCAGTTCTTCGACGGCGCGCCCCTGCGATGCGGAGAGTTCAAGAAGGCTCCTGGTTTCCTCGGCGTGCGGCTCGCGCTCGGGCGGGAAGAGGTCAATCAAGCCCTCCGCTTTCAGCTTCCGCAAGTGCGCGAGGGAGGCACCGGTCGCCGTGAGCAGCGGCCGATGGTCGCGAACCTCCTTCTCGCTCGCCAGCGCCGCCAAGATTCGTTGCGCCACCGGCGAGAGGCGGGCCACGCGCTCGGGCACGGGTCCGGCCAATCGCACGCCCCAAATCTCTCTCTGACGGCGCGGCCGCTCTAGCTCTCGCAGCAGAATCCAGCCGCGCTTCAGGGCTTGGCGCAGGGCGGGGGAGGAGGCGGGCGGGAATTTTCGCAAGAGCGTGTTCCACGTCACCTGATCGTGGGCGGCCAGGTAATTCAAAAGCGTCGCCTCGTCACTCTGACGCTCTTCCTCGAGCAAGCCCGCCGAAAGCTCCGTGATTTTTTGCCGCCCGGCCTCCGTCAGCGTGACGACGCGGCTTCGGCGTTCCGGCGGCCTCAGCGGCAGCATGGCCCGGAAAACTTCGCCGACCGGCGCCAGGTAATAGTCCGCTATCCATTGTCCCAACTCGACGAGTGGCGGAGCTAGAAGCGGTTCCTCATCCAGCACGCGCAGCACGTCGCGCGTTTGAATGCCGGGCGCGAGCCGCGCCGCGCGACCCAGAACCAGCCCCATGACGCGCCGCGCCCCCAGCGGCACAACCACGCGCTGGCCCGGCTGAACCTCGCACCCGGCGGGCAGGGAATACGTCAGCGCGCGCGGAACAGCCGCGAACACCGCGACGCTCACGCAGCGGGTCCCCGCTCGCGCCGTGCCCGTCGAAGCTGAGGATGAAGGAACTGTCATGCCGCGATTCTATCCGTCGGTAGAATGGGTTGGCGAGTCCTGCCGCTTGCGAAACGGCCTCGCGGGCGGCGTTGGGGCTTAGGTGCGTTGGGCCGGACGGCGGCTTGCCAGCAGATCCGCGTAAAGGTTGCCCAAGCGCTCCAGCATCCGCACGGCGCCCGGAAAATTGCGGCGATTGATGTGCTCAATGTTAAGGCCCAGCGGAGGTGGGTCGGGCGGCAAATTATCAAACACGTCCATGAGGATGGTCTGCGCCAGCCGCAGCGAAGCCTCCTGGGCAAGGTCGGAGGAAGGCGTGGCTTCGCGCGAAAGCAGATAAGCGTCGAGGTCGCTCGGCAGATCAACACCCAGCCAGCGCAAGAACTCGATGTCCCGCCGCGTGGTGACGGGCGCGAAGCTCAGAAAAATTCGCGCTTCCAGCCCGTTGAGCCGCTGAATGAGCCACACAATGTCATTCGAGTCAAAAAGCACCTGCGTGGTGAAAAAGCAGAGACCGGCTTCCGTCTTGAGCCGGATTCGCCCCGCTTCCCGGGCTCGCCCGGGCAAGGCGATGCCTCCCAGCACGGCCGGCAAGCCCGTGGCCCGAATTTCGCGCGCCGCCTCCACCACGCTCGGACCCGGATAGCGAATCTGGCTCGATTCCCCTCCCACCAAAACCACGTGGTGAAGGCCGAACGCTTGGGACGTTTCCCGGAACCACGCCCCCACGCCGGCTTCATAAACCACGCCGCGGTTGATGACGACCTCGGCGCCGGCTTCCTCGCGGAGGCGCTTGCCGAAGAAGCGCGGAGCCACCCGCGGAATGAACTTTGAGGTTCGGCCGCCGCCGCGAGACTCGTCGCGAATTTCGGGCAGATTGATGGCCTGAACCCGCGGGGCAATCTTTTTGGCTTCGGCCAGCGCAGACTCCTGCGCTTCCGGCTTGCCTTCCGGCGGCGGCACCAGCTCAAAGAAAATCACCGGCTGGCTGGGGTCGAGCAGTCGAGTTTGGAAGTCCATGAAATCCTGAATGGCCGAGCAAACCGCAGCGGCGCGCCGTGCGATGGACAAGCGTGTCGCCGCGCCGCAAAACCGCCTCCTCGCGCATCATAGCACAGCTCGGCGGATTGCCCGCGTGCCGCCGGTGTGGCGCGCGCAGGAGCACGGCCAAGATGGCCGTGCCACGGCCCCGCAGGCAGCAATTTTCAAAGCGCCTGCACGATGACTTGACGCAGGGATGCCCCATGCTGAGGTTCAAGTTTTCTGGCGCGCCGCCGCAAGGAAGTCTCTGATTTTTTCGAAATCTTCCCGCAAAAGTTTTTCCTCGCGCGGGTTGCGAAGGATGTAGGCAGGATGCACCGTCGCCAAGACTTGGGCGGAGCCGTAATCGTAGAATCGGCCGCGAATCTTGGTGATGCCTTCTTTGACGCCCAGCACCGTGCGAACCGCCGGCGCGCCCAAGCAGCAAATCAGGCGTGGCCGGATGGCCTCCAGTTGCCGAAAAAGAAACGGCGAGCAGGTTTCTATTTCGTCTGGCAGAGGAGTGCGATTGCCCGGCGGGCGGCACTTCACGACGTTGCAGATATAAACGTCTTCTCTCCTCATTCCGATCCACTGGATCATGCGGTTCAAAAGCTGCCCGGCGCGTCCGACAAACGGCAAGCCTTGCTCATCTTCATCCGCGCCCGGTCCTTCCCCCACAAACACCAGTTCGGCGCGAGGATTGCCCTCGCCAAACACAATGTTCTTGCGTCCTTCCGCCAAACGGCAACGATGGCAATCGCCCAGGTCGCGGCGAATGTCCTCGAGCGATTCGCCCGCGCGGCGTTCGGCGGGCGGGGCTTCAAACAGGCTCAAGGCACGCAGCTCGGGGCCGGCAGCACGGAGGGTGGGAAGCACAGAAGGCGCCATCCCGCGCGTTACGTCCGATGGCGCGCTTGCCGCCGGCGGGGCGGCGCTTGCATCCTCAGCGCGCGGCGCAGGAGCGGCGGATTCTTGCGGAAGGACCGACCGCCGCACGTAGAATTCCTCCACGCCGAGCTCGCGATAAAATTCAATCCATTCCCGAAGCTGCTGTCGCAACTCTTCGTTCATGGCACCGCCTTCGCCGGTCGGTCCGGCTTGCGAGCACGGCGCGCGCTCCACTCGGTGCTCTATCAGCTCGCCCCCAAGCTCTCAGCGCGACTTTCCCGCTCTTTTTAGTTTCGTGCGGGGCGGGGCGGGCGCATCCGTCTTTGGCTCGGCGCTTTTTCGCCTCATCTCGACCAGCGCGTCCAGAATACGATGGGCCACGTCCAGCTTGCTCATTTTTTCAATCGCCACTTGGCGGCCGTCGGGAAACAGCAAGGTGACAATGTTCGTGTCCACCTCAAAGCCGGCGCCGGGCTGCGTGACGTCGTTCGCCACCATGAGGTCCAGCCCCTTGGCGCGGAGTTTCGACTCCGCATTCGCCAGCACGTTCTCCGTTTCAGCCGCAAAGCCGACCAGCAGTTGTCCGGGCTTTTTGCCCCGGGCGATTTCACCCAGGATGTCGCGCGTTGGCACAAGCTTCAGCGCAGGCGGCACGGAGGCTCGCTTGAGCTTGGTGGTTGCCGTGTGCGCCGGGCGAAAGTCCGCCACGGCCGCCGCCATCAAAACCATCGTGGCCTCTTGGACATGCTTCTCCACCGCTTGGGCCATTTCTTCCGTGCTGCGGACACGTTCGAGCGTGACGCCGGCCGGAGGTTCCACGCTGGCTTGGCCACTCACCAAAATCACTTGCCCGCCGCGCCGCCGCGCCGCTTCCGCCAGCGCGGTGCCCATCTTGCCCGAAGAGCGGTTGCTCAAAAAGCGGCAAGGGTCCAGGGCTTCCTCGGTGCGGCCGGCAGTGATGAGCAAGGTTTCACCCGCCAGGTCGCCCGCCGCGCCCAAGGCTTGAAAGACCGCCTGCGCGATGGTTTCGACCCCCGCCAGTCGCCCAGCGCCCGTCATGCCGCACGCCAGATAGCCCTCTTCCGGCTCCACGATGCGCACGCCTCGCTCGGCGAGCGTTTGGAGGTTGCGCTGCGTGGCGGGGTGCTCCCACATGTTGACGTTCATGGCGGGCGCCAAAATTGTGGGTGCGCGCGTGGCCAGGTAGAGCGTGGTCAAAAAGTCGTCGGCGATGCCGCCGGCCAGCTTGGCGACGAGGTTGGCGGTGGCCGGCGCAATCACCAAAGCGTGAATGTCCTGGGCGACGGCCACGTGCTCGATGGCGCTCGAGAGGTTGGCTTCGTCGCCGCCGTGCTCCGCGAACATCTCCGTGATAACCTTGCGGCCCGACAGCGCCGCGAACGTCAGCGGCGTGACAAATTGGCGCGCTGCCGCCGTCATCACCACTTGAACTTCCAGCCCGCCCTCTTGCAGTCGGCGCGCCAGCTCGGCGGCTTTGTAAGCCGCAATGCCGCCTGCCACTCCCAGCGCCACGCGCATTGGAGGTTACGCTCCTTTCGCCTTGCGAGGCTATTTGGCGGCCTTCATCTTGGCCGCCTTTTCCGCCTCTTCCGTCAGCGGCTCCTCCACTTCAAAAGGAAGCACGCCCGCCTGAATCTCCTGGAGCGCGATCTTCGTCGGTTTCTTGTAAGGCGATTGAACCAGCGGCCGGGCCCCGGCCTGCAACTGCCGTGCCCGCTTGGCGACCAGCAGAATCAAGCGAAACTTGCTGTCAACTCTCTGTGGTATCTCCATCTACCCTCCAAAGTTTCTTAGGATATGATTCATTTGACGGCCTCGCGCCGCCGTGCGATGGCGAATGGCGGTGACGATGGCGCGCAAAGCGCGCGCGGCTTCCCTCAAATCGTCGTTCATCACTACATAATCGTAGTTCTTCCACTGGGCGATTTCTCGGCGTGCGTCCTCCAGACGTCGGTGGATGGCTTCCGGGCGGTCTTGGTGACGCGCCTTCAGCCGTCGCTCCAACTCGCGCCGCGAGGGCGGCACAATAAAAATCCCCGCCGCTTCCGGAAAGCGCCGCTTGAGCCGCGCGTAGCCCTGCACGTCAATATCGAGCAGAATGTCCCGTCCGGCGCGCCGCGCGGCTTCGAGGGGAGCGAGCGGCGTGCCGTAAAGATCCGCATGAACCTGGGCCCATTCCGCAAACGCGCCGCGTT
>JAKASC010000085.1 GCA_021828245.1 Acidobacteriota bacterium | reverse complement strand
GCGTCATAAGCGCGATCGTCCAAGGGGTCAAGATGTTGGGCGGCAAGAAACCGCTGCATCGCCTGGGAATCGTGATGCTGGGCGCGCAGGCGCTCGCCTTGTCGGAGCAGCGCAAGGGCCTGCTGAGACCGAACGTAATGCCTCGCCGTCGCCGCCATCGCCAACGCCACCACCGCGATAGGGAAAATCACCACCCATTGCGACGGCCTGGACTCCTCCCAGGCAAGGTGCGGCGGCGGGGGCGGAATGAGGCCGGCTAAAATCATTCCGCCCAGCAAGCCGCCAACGTGTCCCCAGTTGTCAATCAAATGCGGCAGGGCCAAACCAATGCCGAAATTCAGCAGGATGAGAAAGACCATCCATTTGCCGAAGGCGCGAGCCCAGCGTGGCGGGACGACCTCCCGGTGAAGATAGCCTGTGGTCAGCATGGCGCCGGCCACGCCAAAAATGGCTCCAGAAGCGCCGGCGGCAACGGCCTTGGAAAGCTCCATGGAGAGCCAAGCACTCGTGATGCCGGAGCCGACGTAGATGACGGAGAAGCGTCCGGTGCCGTAAACCTGCTCGAGCATCGGCCCCAGAATCCAAAGCGCATACATGTTGAGCAATATGTGCAGCCACCCGATATGAATGAACATCGGCATCACCAGCCGCCAATACTGGCCGCGCCGGGTGAAAGGCCCGTAAGATGCCCCAAATTCCAGCAGAACGTGAATGCGCTCGGAACCGCCCGCCAGCTTTTCCAGAAAAAAGACCACGAAGCAAAGCCCGATCAGGGTCAACGTTGCCACGGGCCAATTGCGTCGGCGGGTGACCAACAACGGCTCGGGCATTTCAGAAAGCGGCAAATCGTTCATAACTTTTCGTTAGTCCCCAAGCTGTCCAGGTCCAGCCTGCTCCGCAGCATGGGACGGACCATCGCAGCCATGATAGATTGGGCGAATCCTCGTGACCTGAAAACCTGGACCGATCTCAATTTGTATTGATGCATCCTGCGCCACCGCGGACCAGCAGCTTACGAGCTTCGCGTGCAATGTGATAGTATAAACGCGGGAGGTACGGTCCATGCGTCATGACTTGGATTTATCGAGATGTCGGTGGGGAGCTCGCTTCGCCGCCGCACTCATTTTAGTGGCATTGGGCGCGACAGCTTCGCTAGCCGCTGAGCCGTGGAGCGCTTCACAGGTTATCCAGCCTGCCACGCTCGCCAAGGAAATTCGAGGAGCGAACGGTAAGAACCTTAAAATTCTTCAGGTCGGCTTCCGAACACTTTACGAGCAGGGTCACGTTCCGGGCGCCCTGTATTGCGGCCCGGCGTCGCACGCGGCGGGGCGGGCACGACTCAAGGCTTGTGTCGCCAAGATTCCCAAGACCGCCGACATCGTGCTCTATTGCGGTTGCTGTCCGTGGCAGGAATGCCCAAACATTCGTCCCGCGTTTCAGGAGCTTCGCTCGATGGGCTATACGCACGTCTCCGTCATGGAAATTCGGCAGAATTTCGGCCGCGACTGGCGGGCAAAAGGTTATCCGATTCATTCGGGCAGCCATCCGTAGGGCAAGCCCGGCTAAAACCACAAGGTGAACACCCGAAGTGATTGGCGCATCTAAAGAAATCGGGAGATGTTGAAGAGGAGGTAGCTCAAGAGGAGGTTCAGGTCATGTGGAATAATCTGAAAACAACCTTATTACTGGCCATTCTAACAGGCTTATTTTTGGCCATTGGAGAATTGTGGGGAGGCGAGCAAGGCATCGTCATCGCCCTGGTCTTGGCGGCGGTGATGAATTTTATATCATATTTTTTCTCGGACAAAATCGCGCTCAAAACAAGCCATGCGCAACCGATTTCACGGGAAGAGGCGCCGCGTCTCTATCAGATTGTGGAGCGGCTGGCCGCCAAAGCCAACATTCCCGTGCCGAAGATCTATCTGATTCCCACCGATTCACCCAATGCTTTTGCGACCGGCCGTAACCCTCGCCATGCTTCGGTGGCTGTGACGCGCGGTATTTTGGATCTGTGCAACGACGAAGAGATCGAGGGCGTCTTAGCCCACGAGCTTGGACACGTGCGCAATCGGGACATTCTGACCAGCGCCGTAGTGGCCACCGTCGCAGGCGCCATCACCATGATCGGGCGCATGGTCTTTTGGGCGGAAATGTTCGGCTTTGGGGGCGGCGGCGGCCGCCGGGATGGCGAGGGTGGGGCGCTTTCGGCGCTCGCCATGATGATTATTGCGCCGCTGGCGGCGATGCTGATTCAACTGGCCATTTCTCGCTCGCGGGAGTACGAAGCCGATGCCACGGGGGCTCGCATCACCGGAAACCCGCAGGCGCTGGCAAGCGCGCTCGAGAAAATTGATCAATGGTCAAAGCGAGTTCCGATGAAGGTCTCGCCTTCCATGGCCCATCTCTACATCGCCCAGCCGTTCACGGGCCGCCAGATGTTCGCCAGACTATTTTCTACCCACCCGCCCATCCAGAAGCGGATCGAGCGGCTGCTTGAAATGCGTTATTCATAAGACCCTAGGCCCACGAGGGCGCCAGCCGGCGTCCTCGTGGGCTTAAGCGGCAAAACAGCCTAATCCATCGAAAATGAGCGAGTTATCCTTATACTTTCGTGGAGTGTAGCTAAGTCTTTTGTTTTCAACCTGCGAATTCGGGTTAAACCGCCCAGCTCCCGGTCAATGCCGCGGTTGAACGATATTTTCCGGCAGGGTAAAAGCTATCAAGCGATCCGCTGCAGCGACAACCAGATATTGACGGCTGTCCAACAGATAAGTGAGGGGAACGCACTCAACACCCGCGCCCGCATCAGTCTGCTACCTGTAACCCGCCGAATGACCGATTTCCTGCCGGCGGCCATCCGTCAGACCAAATTCACAACGAGCGTCTGCACCGAATGCGGTGGAACCGTGTGGGTGAAGTGGTGGCCGGAGAGCGACAGGTGCTTGGCGGCTGTGGCCACCACGACATCCGGGTGATCGAAGGTATTTTGGTCGCGAACATTTGAGGAAGTCAGTTCGCGCAATGTCGCGCCCGTCGCCGAGGCCCCGGCTGCGAATTCGATTTCCACGTCCAGCGGATCCGTCAGGTGCTGGTTGACAAGTGTCAGGCAAATTTGTTTCCTCGACTCATTGAGCGAGGCCGCCGCGCTCAGGTAATCGCGCGCCATCGTCCGCTTCCCCTCCTGGACCTCGTAGGTGGGCGATTCAACGACGGACTTCAAGCCCGCCTGGTCCATGTGGGGTTGGAAGAGATCAAACACGTAGTAGGTCGGCGTCAGAACCATTTGGGCGCCACGGGTGATGGCCATGCTTTGCAACACATTAAAGACCTGCGCGATGCAGGCCATCGAGATTCGAGAGCCTAGGTTGCACAGGCCATTGAGCGTGACCGCCGCCAGCAGGGCATCGCGGAGGGTATTCGGCTGAAGAAGGGCCTCCGCGCCTTGGCCGGGAACCGGATGCCACACGCCCCACTCATCAAGCGCGATGCCCGCCGCAGGGGCGTTCGGTTCTTTGAACTCATCTATCGTTGCGACGACCCGCCGCAGAATGGCCTCGAGCTCCCCAACTTGTGCGAGCAGACCGTAATAATCCCGGTCACTGAAATCCACGGCCGCGCCGTCGTGGAAATAGTGATGAATCGAAAGCTGACGAACTGTGCGCAAAATCCCGCGACCAGCCGGGCGGCGCAGCAAGGCCTCGAAAAAGCGACGGTTCCAGTCGCCGCCTTCGAGGCCACAGGCGACGAACTGGACCGGCACGCCCTCGGCGGCCCGCGCCATAAGGTTAACGTAGCGCGCGTAGTGATCGGCGTAGTCTTCGGGAGCGAAAGCCCCACCGCAACCCCAATTTTCGTTGCCAACCGACCAGTAGGTTACGTTATAAGGTTCCGCATGGCCGTTGGCGCCACGCTCGCGCGCAATCGTTGTCGCGTGGCTGCTGTTGCAGTACTCCATCCACTCGACTGCTTCTCTCACGGACCCTGAGCCGACGTTGACGCACACGTAAGGCGACGCGCCCGAGAGGTGGCAATACTCCATATATTCGTCCGTACCAAAGGCATTGGGCTCTTCTCGCCCCCACCAGAGGTTCCAGGTGGTGGGGCGTTTGGAGCGCGGACCAATCCCGTTGCGCCAATGATAGGTGTCCGCAAAGCATCCGCCCGGCCAGCGAATGATGGAGGCGTGAATGCGCTTGAGGGCTTCAAGGGTGTCCTTGCGGAGGCCGTGAATATTCGGGATGGATGAGTTCGTGCCCACCCACATGCCACCGTAAACGCACGCCCCCAGGTGCTCGGCAAATTGCCCGAGAAGGTTGCGGTTGAGCCGACCTATCGGCTCATCGAAAATGACGGTGAGGCGCGCTCGATTTGCACCCCCGCGCGGCGCGGGGCTCGCTGGCAGGGCGCCGGCGGTCGCGCCGAATCCTTTGGCTGCCACCGCCGCCAGTCCGCTGGTCTTCAGAAATTTTCTCCGATTCATGCCGCCCTCCTTCGTCGTAGCCCGAGAACGCCAAGCATCATAATTTCTAGCTCAAGCAATGTCAAAGGAGCACAAGTCCAAGTCGCCCTTTCATGGACGGGGCTCTTTGTAATGGCACGCAGTACAAACGGCACATTGAAGATAATGAACGAAGAAGGGACATTTCCAGAGGGCTTAAATGATGTGATTTGAGGGGCTTGACGAATGGCGAATAAAAAGCGAATATAATGAGGTACGACGCCGGGGATTCCTAATGAAAGCTGCGCGGACCACCCCACTCGACCCCTCGGGACCCGGCCGGCAGAGCCTGGTCGGCATTGCTCGTCTCGCCGCGGAGAGCGCCAAAGCCCGCGCGCGGGCGGGCGTTGAATACTTCGCCCTTGCCTCGCGCTCGGCGCTCAACCGCGAGTCTAACCGCTCCATGCCCTTTGCCTGGAGCCTAAATCCCTATCGTGGTTGCGAGTTTGGCTGCAAATATTGCTACGCGCGCTACACGCACGAGTTCATGGAACTGCGCAATGGGCTCGATTTTGAGCGGCGTATCTTCAGCAAGGTCACGGCGCCTGAATTGCTCCGCCAAGAATTGGCCGCCTTCCGTGACCGAGGCCGGCCAATTGCGCTCGGCACCGCCACCGATCCCTATCAGCCCGCAGAAAAGCAGTTCCAGATTACGCGCCGCCTTCTCGAGGTCATGTTGGAATTTGAAGGCCTCGATTTCTCCATCACCACCAAAGGTGTTCTGATTTTGCGCGACATGGAGTTGTTGTCGCGCCTCGCGCGGAAGCACCGCTTCAGCGCGCACTTGACCGTAACCACCACCGACGCGCGCCTGGCGCGGTTGCTGGAACCCAAGGCGCCGCCTCCGGCGCAGCGCCTGGCTGCGGTTCGCAAGCTGGTTCAAGCGGGCATTCGCGTGGGCGTGAACCTGGCGCCCATCTTGCCGGGCTTGACAGATGAGCCATCATCTCTGGAAAGCGTGATTCGCCAGGCGGCCGAGGCCGGGGCGCAATTTCTACATGCCAACGTTCTGTTCCTTATGCCAAGCGCCATGGCGCAGTTCATGCCGTTTTTGGAGCGCGAGTTTCCGCGCTTGGTACGGCGCTATCGGCGGCTCTACGCGCGCTCGGCCTACTTGCCGGAGGACTACAAGCAACAGATGATCGAGCACGTACGGGCCTTGCGCGCACGCTACGGTTTCGACGCTGCACCGGATCCGCCGCCCGCAAGTCCTTTCCTTACCCAGCGTGCCTTGCCGTTCCTGTAGCGCCGCCCGGTGCGGAAACGGACCACCTGTCTTCAAACCAGCCCGCCGGGCAAGACAACGTGGCGCGTCCCGGTCAGGCAATGCGGAGCGTGTAGTGGAACAGCTCCTCGAAAAATTTCCTGCGAACTCTTGGATCACGGAGGACTTCCACTAGATTAAAAACCTTCTTTACCAGGCGGTCATTGCCGATCCGTCGCTGGAGCTCCGGCGTGAACACAGCTCCCAAATAGAAATTCTCGCATTGAGGGCTGGCCTGTGTCGCGTGCTGGAAGGATTTGGTCGCAGCGCCGTAACGTTCCAGGGCTCCCGCTGGGTCAATGCCGCCCTTGATCTCGATGACGGCGAGAAACGTGTCGCCGCGTGTGAAGGCCACGTCAGGTTCAGAGCCAAACCTCATGGTAATCCCGCCGTGGAGCTGGAACACGTTTCCTGAAAGCTCAGTGGTTCGCTTAGAGACCGCTGGCTCGGCAATGAGGTTCTTTGCAATGAGCCACTCCAAGATCATGCCGCGAAGCCGCTCCTCGGCGATACTGCCCACCTTGTTTCTCATAATTCCATCGAGTGTGATGCCGAGGGTGGCAATCACAGTGCGATAGCCATTATCGAGCGTCCATTCTGTCGAATTATTGATAATGGAGCAGATGAAGGCGTTGTAGGTACGGGCCATTTTCAGGGCTTTGGCTCGGTCCAGGCGGGCGCGTGAGCTGCCGCTTTCGGTGGCGTCCACGGCGCCGAAGTAATCGCGAGCGGCTTTGAGGGATAGCCCGCAGAGCCCACGGTAATAGATGCTTGTGGAGGGCGCGGACAGAAGAACGTCAGGATGGCAAAAAACGAGCTTAGGGTCGTGACGTTTTCTGGTGACGACGTACTTCCAGACTTCAGCATCAATGAGGAGATTGCTGAGCGGTTTCCACTCGAGTGCGCGATTGAATTGCCGGATGCGCTCAATTGCCCGAAGGTCAGCTCTCTTTTGGAGAGAGCTGACGATGAGCAGCGATTTGACTCGACGCAACTCGTCGGTGTAAGGGTCGAGTTTTGCCATTGTGTTCCGCGGCGCTATCGGGCCGACGGGCCCAAAGGCTTCGACCAGACATAGACGCACTTACGAAGCTCTTCGCGACCGTGCAGCCCCATCTGTTGGCTGCTGTTGCCCTTTCCTTTTGGCAAGATCCAAATCGCTTCAACTTTGAGGCCAGCCTTCTCGGCGATTTCTGACAGGATCAGGTCCACTGGGACGTGCGCACCCTGATACCGGACATTGTCGTTGACCATGACGAACGGAGCTCCCGGCTTGAGGACGCGCGCGCACTCGAAAATCGCAAACGCGAGTTCGAGAAAGTAGTTGCGAATCATCCTGGGAATGCCGTTGTTGTTCAACTTCCCTTCCCGCTTGCAGCGCTCAAGAAAAGAGAGCGTTTCGCAGAGAACCCTTTGTGAGGCCACGGCTTCCCTGGCCCGATTCAGGGGGTCATTGGGAAATTTGGCGCCGAGACTTTCCTTCTCCCGGTTTTCGACCGTCGAAGTCAGCATCGCCTGGCGTAACTGGCCGATCTGTTCCTCGCCAACACCGAGCATGGCGAGTTCCAGCGCGTAGGTTCTCGTATAGTCATAACGATTGCAGTAAGGAGGCGACGTAATTATTCCATCGAAAGAATCCGCGGCCAGCGTGGGGAGGATATCCAAGCACGATCCCCTGAGAATCTCGATAGGGGCTGATGGCAGTGCGAGAGTCGGGTTCCTAAACAGCAGGTGGTCCGCAGATAAGTCGTGGGCGATTTGGCGAAGCTTCTCCGAAATTGCTCGCGTAAAGGACGGTATAGGACCTTTGTGGAACGGCTTCGCGCCCGCGCGCCTGCCAGAGCGCGAGTCCCAGCGCAGGTACTGCCCGTCCTTGCGGGTGAAGCTCACAGCCTCGAGCACGCAAAGAGCGGCGAAGCGGAGGACCCGCGCCAGGAGCTTGTCCTCCACCCGTTCCGCCTCATGCAGGTACCGCGCGAGGTCCCGCTCGGTTTCCGGGGGAAACGCTCCCGCCGTGATACGGAGATGCAAGAACGATTTTTCGGGGCCGGTGCAACGCCAGGGGCTCCTTTCCGAGAAGGCTGTGATCTCCCTCGCCAGGTTCTCCCGGTCGGCGGCGAGCAGCAACTTCCTCACCTCAATGATTTCTATCCCGATGGGCAAAAGCTCGATGCCGACGGAGCGGAGGCCCCGCTCGTGCGCGCAGAATAGGGCTGTGCCCGAGCCGGCGAAGGGGTCGAGAAGGCAGCCACCCTGCGGGCCCACCTTGGAAAGTACGTAACGGACCAGCGAGGCCGAGAAGCCCTCCTTGTATTTGTACCAGCGGTGCTCGCTCTCGCTCCTGTTGGCCTGAAAGCTCACCAAGGCGCGGGTGAGATCCGAGTTCACCCTGAGCTTGTCGGAAAGCTTGGCTTCAAGCAATCTCTCCTGGCGCCGAAGGGTTGAAAGCGCTTGGTCGAGCGATGGCGTCCCCGGGAGGGAAGTCAAAACACCTGTTGCCATTCCGCCTGAATCTTACCAGAGCCGCAGAAAACCGCAAGCGGTTTTGGGCGACGATGGGGGCGAACTCTGGCGCATCGGGGCGCGTGAGCAGCCTCGGGGCGTTGCGGGGGGAATAGGAACGGGGTGGTCAGCGGTACTTGTAATGGACTTGGGGGAAGTGCGCGGGGACGATGCCGGCATCTTCTTTTACAGAAATGATTTGGTTCACAGGGAGATTCGAGAGGCGGGTGACGGCGCCGCTTGGCCACGTGATCTCGAGCGCATCCACGCGCGTTCGCTGGCCGAGTCCAAAGTGGATGCGCGGATCTTGCGCCGACATATAACTCATGCCGCCCTTGGCTTGTTTGGTCTGGGTGAACCCTTCGGAGGTCAGCTTGAGCAGCGAGCCGTTGCCATCGCGGTTGGAGCGGGTTCCGATCAGGTGGACCTTCAGCCAATGGTTGGCGTTGCCGCCGTCGTTGCGAAGTAACTGAGGGGAATCGCCGCGGTCATTAGTCACGATGTCGAGGTCACCGTCGTTATCGAAGTCGGCCACGGCCAAGCCACGGCCTGCCACCGGGTGGTTGAAGTCTGCTCCCAGATATTTGGAGACCTTCGCAAACCTGCCGTTGCCGAGATTGCGATACATCAACATGGGTTCTTTGTAGTGAACCTCGGTGTGATAGAGGCGGATGTTGTCCACCATGGCGCCGTTCAGTTGGCAAATGTCGTCCCAGCCGTCGTTATCGTAGTCCATAAACTTCATCGCCACGCCACTGAGCAAAATCGCGGTGTTGCCGATGCCAGAGGGATAGGTGTCATCGTTAAAGGTGCCGTCGCCGTTGTTGCGATAGAGACGGCTGAGCTCAAAG
>JAKASC010000084.1 GCA_021828245.1 Acidobacteriota bacterium | reverse complement strand
CGTCGCACTTCCCGTAGGAGGGCCGAACCTTATAGAAATCGTCTCCGACGACCGTGGGCTCGGCTGCCGGGACGGTGAAGGCCGGGAAATCATTGGGATAGATGAGGACGTCATAGTGCTCCGGGACACGTCCGGAACCGGGACAAAACGGACACCAGTCCGTGGGCATCAGCGGACGGCCTTGACGATGGGAGGCCGTGGACACCCATTCGCGAGCCGTCGGATTCCATCGAAGTTCGGTCATCGTGGCGTGGACATTGACTGGCCCAATCTCGCCCCGACCCCCGGCAAATCGGTCAGGAGCTATGTTAACTCGTACAATTCGGGCACTGACGAAATGCCGATTTTAACCGCAAGGAGACGGAAAAGTATAGTGCGTTGCGGTGTCCGCGCCGGGCCTCGCAAGGGGAAGGCCACGCCGCGTCGAGCTCCGTGCGACTCAGACTAGTTAAAGAAGTAATTTCGATAGAGAGTATCGCGCTTGATGGGGCGAAAGCCCGCGTCTTCGATTAACTGGCGAAGTTGTTGCTCAGAGCTAGTGCGAGTGCAGCCGGCGGCAGAGACGACATTTTCTTCAATCAGGATGCTGCCCACATCGTTCCCGCCAAACCGCAGAGCGATTTGACACATTTTATGCCCGGGCGTGAGCCAGGAAGCCTGAACATTCAAAATGTTGTCAAGGTAAACGCGGCTCGTCGCCAAGGTTTTAAGGTAATCCACCGCCGTGACTTCCTGCTTAATAAATCGGCCCAGCGAGGTGTTCTCGCGTTGGAAGAACCAGGGAATAAAAGCCGTGAAGCCCCCGGTCTCGTCTTGCAGATTTCGGAGCCGTTCCAGATGCTTCACCCGATGCTCCAGCGTTTCGCCGCAGCCAAACATCATGGTGGCCGTGGTGCGCAGGCCGAGTTGGTGCGCCGTCCGGTGAACCATCAGCCATTCCTCCGTGCTGCATTTGAGCCGAGCAATGCGATGGCGCACCTCGTCATCCAAAATTTCAGCGCCCGCGCCGGGAATTGAATCGAGACCCGCGTCGCGCAGACGAGCAATCGTGTCCCGCACGCTAAGCCCCGCAATGTCCGCGATATTCAGGATCTCTGGGGCCGAGAATCCATGAATGTGGAAGGAGGGAAAGCGGCGCTTGATGCTTCGCAAAAGATTCTCGTAATAATCCATGGTCAGCTCAGGGTGCAGTCCGCCTTGCATCAGCGCCCCCGTGCCGCCCAGGGCGATAGTCTCTTCAATCTTCTGAAAGATCATTTCGATAGGTTGGACGTAGCCTTCCGGCGAGCCGACCGGGCGATAAAAGGCACAAAAGGAACAATATTCCGTGCAGATGTTCGTGTAATTGATGTTGCGGTCAATCTGATACGTCACCACGTTACCGGGATGAAGGCGGCGCCGGACACAATCGGCCTCCATCCCGACACCGATAAGATCGGGGGAACGGAGCATCTCGAGTGCCGTGCTGTTGCTCATCCGCACCATCGCGTGATCGCTTGTCAGGGCCTCGGCGGTTCCTCGGCGTGTCGTGTTAACGCGGTTGAACGGCGCTAGGCGAAATTGGGCTCCTTTTCCACCGGGACGATGCCCGCTTCGCGGGCCAGCTTAAAGAAAAGGCGCAGCCCCTTTCGGTTCTCCTCGTCCAAAGAATAATCAATGTTCTGAGTCAAGTAAATCTTTATGCCCTCCGGGTGCATCTTCAGGCGAGGCGCATATTCAGCGGCAATTTCATCAATATGCTGCAGGCCAAAGTCGCGCGAGGCCAAAAAATCCTCGCGCAGGCGGCCGATCCCTGCCCGCTCGTGTCCCACCCAAAGCGCGAACACAAAAGGAAGATTTGTAAATCTTTTCCATTCGGACGCCAGGTCGTAAACTTCCGCGACCGGTCCCTCATAGGTCAACGCAGGATCCCCGATCACGAGCGCCGCATCGGCACGCCGAAGCATCTCCTCCGGGTTTGGAGCGGCGGGGATCATCGTGACGAAGCGAGAGTAAAATTTGCGCAGAAGAATGCGCAGAAGAGCCGCTGAAGTGCGGGAGGAATTGTCGAGCGCCACCGTTTTGACTTGCTCGATGGGAACTTTGCTCAGAAGAAGCACGCTCTTGACTTCGCCCTTGGACGCAATGGCCAGCCCGGACAAGATTTGCGCGCGCTCCAGGCGCTGATACTCAATGGACGGAATAATGCCAATGTCCGCTTGCCCTGAGTGCACGGCATCTGCACAGAGCGCGGGCGTCGTGAAGGAGAGAGCGTATTTCCCCTGTTGCTCACCCTTGAGCATTCCCCACACCAGGGGAACTGTGTTCAAGTACTGAACGACAGAGACGCGAGGCAGTGAACTCATCGAAAGTCAAACCGAAGCCCCTATTTTACCGCAGTCGCTCTCTTCCGTCACCAGCCGCAAACAGCCCTCGGCACTTTTTAGGGGCTTTCGGCTATGCCTTGGGGTGGGTTTTATCGTACACGTCAATGAGGTGCTGAATGGAAACTTGCGTATATTTTTGCGTCGTGGCAAGGCATTTGTGCCCCAGCATTTCCTGAATGGCGCGCAGATCGGCACCCTCCGTCAGCAAGTGCGAAGCAAAGGCATGACGCAGGGAATGGGGACTGGCGTGGAGGTGAGGAGCGAATTGCCTGACGTACTGCTTGAGAAGGCGATCCACCGACCGTGGGGTCAATCGCCTCCCGTGCGCATTCAGGAAAAGCCCCCCACAACCTGTACGGGTGTCGCGCAGAATACGCTCTCGAACCGGCAGATAGGCTTCCAGAGCCACCTTGGCCTTAGACCCGAAAGGAACGATGCGTTCGCGGTCCCCTTTGCCCCGAACGAGTACAAAATTTTCTCCCAGGTTTACGCCGCTGAGGTCAAGGCCCGTTAGCTCACTGACGCGCAGACCGGAGGCATACAGAAGCTCGAGGATGGCCCGGTCGCGCAGCACCTTCCAATCGCCAACTTTGGCCAGGGCGCCGAGGCGGTCAAGGAAATCGTTCGCTTCTTCTTCTGTCATAATGCGTGGCAAGCTTTTGTCCAGTTTGGGAGTCGAAACCGCAGCCGCCGGGTCCTGGTGAAGGAGCTTCTCGCGGGTCAGGAACTTAAAAAAGGCTCGGAGGGCGGCAAGCTTGCGCGCAATGGAGGTTTTTTTCTTCTCGCGTTCAAAGAGGAATGCCAGAAAAGCACGGATTTTGAGAGGGGTGATTTTGTTGACGTCAATCGCCCGCTCAGCATCATGTTGAATCAAAAAGTTGCGAAACTGAAGCAGGTCACTGCGATAATTCCGAAGCGTGTGTGGAGAGGCATTCCTCTCCACGCGAAGGTATTTCACGTAGCGTTCGATAAGCTTGTCCATCTGACGGCGGGTCCGTCGCCGGCCCCTGAGGGATTTTGAGGTCCGTTCGGTGGAGGCGCCGTTCAAACAAGACGCGAGCTCGCTGGGCGGAGCCTCTTCGTGGCGCAGCCTGCCTCCCCGTAGGCACGCCTTCGCGTTCCGTCCCCTGGGCTTACCATTATAGCAGCCCCGCAACGCCCACCCATCAGGATGAGATTCATGCTCGGCTCCTCCACGGGTTGCCGCATTTCACTCGGCAAGAAATTGAGCGACCGTGCGGTCAAGCAGTCCCGCCTCACAGCCGGGGCTCAGATGGCCGCAATCCGAGGTCAGCAGCAGAATCTTAGCGTGGATCAGCTTGGCGAACGCGATGGCGGGAGCGGGGTTGACCATATGATCCTGCTGCGCCGGAACCACCAGCACTCGCGCGCGAACCACGGCCGCCGCCTTCCGCATCGAGCCGCCAAAGGGCTTGGAAACGTCGTCCGCCATCATCGCTTGAAGTTGGCGAATCCAATCATTCGCGTCAAAGCTTCGCATGGTCTGCAACTCGGTTGAACTGAGAAAATGAGGGAAAGCTTGAGGCGTTGTGTGCTCCACCCGATAAGCCGGGGTCGTCAAATTGAGCGTGTGAATATCCGCCGCGGCTCTCATGCCGGCCACCGGCATGGAAGTGTAGTTTCCATGATTCCATTTGCAATCCGCTTCGATCGCGTGCTCCTCCGCCTTCCAGAGTAACAAGTCGTAGGAAGTGAGTTTGGGCGAGCCGACGATAGGAATCGCCTCGTCCATGAAATGCGGGTACGCGACCATCCATTGAAAGGTCTGCATACCGCCCATCGAAATTCCCATCACCGCGTGAAGATGACGGAGCTTCAGCACCCGCGTTGCCAGCTCATGCTCGGCACGCACCATATCCAGAATCGTGAACCGAGGAAAACTCATCCGCGGCTGGAGCTTGCTGTTCGAGGGAGACGACGTGACCCCATCGCCAATGGCATCCACCAGAATGACAAAGTACTTCGACGGGTCAATGAGGCGCCCGGGCCCGACCGCTCCCTCCAGTTCCTTTGACGTTCCCGTAAACCACGTCGGCATCAGGACCGCGTTGGATTTAGCGGCGTTGAGGGTTCCAAAAGTCCGATAGCCGATCCGGAAATCACGGATTGCTTCGCCGTTTTCAAGATGGAAATTGCCGAGCGACGCCATCCGTAGCTGACCCTGAGCCCCAAGCGGCGCCGCCCACGCGAGCCCTCCTACTAAACTGAGGGCACTGATGACAAAAATAAGTCTTTTAACCAACATAAAACCTCCTCCCGGCTGTTCAGAACCAATCTTTGGCCTGGGCCGGCTCATCGGTCAGGCAGCGATACGCTCTCCGCCTGAATGATCTGGGGCTGGATTCTAGCGTTCTCAGCGTAATCCTTGCAAGTCTTGAAGTCGGTCGGCACCGCCCGCGCCAGCCGGTGGCATTTGCCACTCAACCTTCCGCCAGCGTGAAAGGGCCACGACGGCTAGCCGCTCAACTTTTCACTGGCACTCGCCGCGTGTTCGGCGTAGCGTCGTCGCACGACCCACAGGTAATGTGCCGCCGAGGCAACGGTGAAAAAGGCGGCCAAGTCCACCAGCGCCTCCAGCCATTTTTCTGCAACCCAGGCTGGCCATCCCAACCGCGCCACCGCCACGATGACGGTCGTGATTTGAACGGCGGTTGAGGCCTTCCCCAACAACGTCGGATGAAACGGCCGGTATCCGGCCACCAGGCTGATTAGCAAAGCGGTCAGTAGAATCCCTCCATCGCGGCTCAGCACCATGATCGTCAACCACCACGGCAAGGCATTCCGGTAAGCCAGGATGATGAAGGCAGCGCTCATCAGGATCTTGTCCGCGATGGGGTCGAGCGCTACGCCCACCGGCGTGACGTTTCCCGTGAGGCGAGCCACCGTGCCATCCAGAGCGTCCGAAAGGGCGGCAACCACGATCACCCCAAAGGCCAGCCTAAATTTCCCAGCCAACACCAACATCACAAACACCGGCACAAAGACCAAGCGCAAAATGGTGATTTGATTGGCGGGAGAGAGCACGCGGCGCGTCATGGGCATTTAGACTCGTGGCGTTTCAAGCCCAAGATACTCCTGGATGCTGATTCCAACCTTGCCTCGGAAGCGATCCGCCAAGGAGGGGAGTGAACCGCTCGGCTCATCGAGCGCAATGCGCTCCACACGATGGATGGGGTAAAAGACGGTTGCCAGGCCCACCGTCGCTTCTTCCTGTCCCATAATCTGTCGCAATAAATCATCAAAAGATTCCAGTTCGATGCCGCGTATCGTGACCCCTGCCGTCGTGAGCCCCATCAGTTGACCCCAAATTTTTTCCTTGGGACCCGTGAGGCTTAAAATGACAATCGAGTTGATTTCCATGGTTTGTCCTATGCCTGGCTGTTCATCATATAAACTTCCAACCCTGAACCTACGAGCCCTGAGCTATCCGTGAGCACCGCTTCCCTTCCTCTCTTTGATTGCTCACTACGCGGGGCGAGGCGATGGGGCGGCCCTCATCAGCTTTGAGGCCGTAACCTTTCGCCAACCCCGAGACCTCTCTGGGCGCGCGCCCTTACGTGAAGCGGAAGGTTCCGACGTCCTTGGCGACGGCAAGCGGGGCCTCGGTCACGCTTATGACCTCATCCGGCGTCACGCCGGGAGCCAATTCTCTCACCAAAAACCCCGTCGGAGTAGCTTCCATAAAGGCTAGTTCCGTCACGATGGCATTCACCACCTTCTTCCCGGTCAGAGGCAGCGTGCACCGCTTTAGGATTTTGGGCTTGCCATCTTTGGTGGTGTGCTCCATCGCGACGATGACGCGTCGGGCCCCGGCAACCAGATCCATGCTCCCGCCCATGCCCTTGACCATCTTGCCAGGAATCATCCAACTGGCCAGGTTGCCTTCCTGGTCCACCTCGAGAGCTCCTAGCACCGTCAAATCAATGTGACCGCCGCGAATCATGGCGAACGAATCGGCGCTTGAAAAATAAGCAGTTCCCGGCAGCTCGCTCACGGTCTCTTTGCCGGCGTTGATAAGGTCGGGATCCTCCTCTCCTTCCCAAGGATAAGGCCCCACGCCGAGCATGCCATTTTCCGATTGCAGGATGACTTCCATGCCCGCCGGAACATAGTTGGAGACCAGCGTCGGAATGCCAATGCCCAGGTTGACGTAATACCCGTCTCGGAGTTCCTGCGCGACACGCCGGGCAATGATTTCTCTTTTATCCATCAGCCTCGTTTGCGAACCGTTCGTTTCTCAATGCGTTTTTCCAGATGGGCGGCTTGAAAGATCCGGTCCACGTAAATACCGGGAGTCACAATGCAGTTCGGATCCAGCTCGCCCAGCTCAACCACTTCTTCAACCTCTGCCACCGTCACGTCCGCGGCGGTGGCCATCATCGGATTAAAGTTCCGCGCCGTTTTCCGATAAACCAGATTACCCCACCGATCCCCTTTCCAAGCCTTAACAAAAGCATAGTCGGCGCGCAAGGCTCGCTCCAACAAATACTCGCGGCCGTCAAAAGAGCGTATCTCCTTGCCCTCGGCCACCACGGTGCCGACTCCCGTGGGAGTATAAAATGCCGGAATGCCGGCACCGCCGGCCCGGATTCGTTCGGCAAAGGTTCCTTGGGGCATCAGCTCCAATTCGATTTGGCCCGCGATGGCCAGACTTTCCAACAACTTGTTCTCTCCCACGTAGGTCCCGATAACTTTCCGAATTTGACCCGTTTGTAGCAAAAGACCCAAGCCGAAATCGTCCACGCCGGCATTGTTGCTGATGACCGTCAAATCTTTAATTCCTTTGCGGCGCACGGCCGCAATCAAGTTTTCCGGAATTCCGCAGAGGCCAAAGCCACCCACCATAAGGGTCGCGCCATCGGGAACGTCAGCGATGGCAGCTTCCGCATCGGCAAATATCTTGTTCATCTCCGCCCTCTGCAGTCACGGCCTCACGGACAAGCCAAGCCGGCATGAGGTGAGCGCGATGGCAGGCGAATAGCCCCGACGGTTCACGAGCCTACCGCCTTTCTTAACTCTCGCCGCAATTTCAATGCCTGCTGGAATTCCGCTTCGAGGCGAGGCGTCCTCAGATGCCGCCGAATCATTTGCAGTTTGCTTGTCAGCTCGTCGAGCGCCTTTTCGATATTCCGACTATTGGTTTGACAAATGTCTCGCCACACATGATATGGGCTTTCAGCCAATCGGGTCATATCCCGAAAACCGGACGCCGCCCACTCAAGCGAGAGCGCCTTCGAGCCGGTGTTGTCCACCATCAGGCTTGCTAGAGCTGTCGAGACCAATTGAGGCAGATGGGAAAGATACGCGACTTCACGGTCGTGCACCGCCGCGTCAGCGATATGGGGCCGTGCGCCGATACGGCGCACCAGGCGCTCAAAGGCTTGCACCCGCGGATCCCCAAGGTCCGAAGCGGCAACCGGCGAAAGCACGTACGTCGCGCCTCGCAGCAGCGCCGCGTCGGCGCTCCCAAAGCCGGAGCGCTCCCGGCCCGCTAAAGGGTGGCCTCCGAGAAAGAGCGCTCCATTTTTGAATAGCCCGCGAGCAAGCTCACAAATACTCTGTTTGGTGCTGCCGACATCGGTGATCAAAGCTCCCGGCGAAGCACACTGGCTGAGCGTCCGCAGTTGTTTCAAGATGGTCCCGATCGGGGTGGCAAGGATAATGAGGTCGGCGTCTTGGGTGGCATGGGTGAGGCTTGTTGAGCCGCGCTCGATGGCCCCGCACGCCAGGGCGCGACGTAACACGGAGCGTTGGTCACATCCAACGCGCTCCGCGCGAATTCTCGCTCTTTTGAGCGCCAACGCCCATGAGCCTCCGATCAGGCCAAGCCCAACAATGGCGACGCGGCGAAAATGGATGGGTTCGGCAGACACGTCAACGGGTTCCTTCAGCCGACGGAGGAGCCTCCGCAAGCGTTCGGCCCACGGCCGGCACAATCATCCGGAGCTCCTTCATCAACTGCGTTAGTTGGTCAGGGTATAGCGATTGCGCGCCGTCACTTAAAGCCTTCTCGGGGTCATGGTGAACTTCGATTAACAGCCCATCGGCTCCGGCCGCCACCGCTGCCCGCGCCATCGGCGGAACCTTGTCCCGCCGGCCGGTGCCATGCGAGGGATCCACGACAATGGGCAAGTGAGAGAGCTTCTTGATGACGGGGATGGCCGATAGGTCCAGCGTGTTGCGCGTGTAATTTTCAAAAGTTCGGATACCCCGCTCGCACAGGACCACATTGTAATTTCCGCCCGACATAATGTACTCCGCCGAGAGCAGCAACTCCTCGATGGTGGCGGAAATACCGCGCTTTAACAACACAGGCTTCGCAACCTTGCCCAGCTCCTTGAGCAGGTTATAATTTTGCATGTTGCGGGCACCCACCTGCAGAACATCTACAAACTCCAGCATCATCGGAATCTGGGTTTGATCCATCACTTCGGAAACGACCAGCAAGCCATGCCGATCCGCCGCGCGACGCATCCACTCCAGCCCCTTGGCACCCACGCCTTGGAAGCTGTAGGGCGAAGTTCGCGGCTTAAAAGCTCCGCCCCGCAGGACCTTGGAACCCGCTGCGGCCACCAAGGCCGCGATGGTTTCGATTTGATCCTGGCTTTCCACGCTGCACGGTCCCGCCATCACCACCACTTCCTCGGCTCCCACGTTCACTCCGCGCCCGAGATGGATCACTGACCCCTCCGGGCGAAAGTGCCGGCTCACCAATTTGTAGGGAGAGGAAATGCGAACCACCTCGGCCACGCCGTCCAACAGTTCGATATCCCTCGTATCAAAGTCAATTTTGGCTCCCACGGCGCCCA
>JAKASC010000083.1 GCA_021828245.1 Acidobacteriota bacterium | reverse complement strand
AACGGGTTCAAACGCCTCTGCGTCCCACCGCACTTGCAGCGAGCTACCTTGCAGCGTCTTCGCCAGCGGTTGTTCGTGGTGCCGCCCAGTTGGTAAGACCGGACGGGGTGCCGACTCTCCATCTTGCTCCGAGCTATCCCTGGGCCTCGGACTTCTTGGAGACGCTGAGGCACATTCGACGACCGCGGCCGCCGTTCTAGATCCCCCCAGAGGAGTGAATCGGACCAAGCAAAACGGATTTGTCGAAATTTGGAAATCGTCATTTTTCACGCAGGATCCAGGTTAAGACTCCAGATTCAGCGAATGGCATGAAAATGCTCTCGAAGGGAGATGAGTCATGGGTTTGTCTCGACGGCAGTTCACGAAGGAGTTCAAGCTGGCCGCCATCGAGCGGCTGGAACGGGGAGCGGCGGTGGTAGCCGCAACGTCGTACCGCAAATACCGCAAAACGCTTCGGAACAAGCCTTGCGGCCCTGAACCGCCACAAGGCCTATATCGGGCAGGCCATCGTCAAGACGGCGGAGGGGCGGGAAGAGGCCATGGGACAGTCTGCGGCAAGTCCAACGAAAAGCGTGGGAATTACTTGCCCGCACCGATGCTAAGGGAGATAATCGCGCATCCATTGTGGCGCTCCGCGAAGTTCGTAAATGCCTTGAAACCCTTGGCGACCCACTCGAACGCGCCGACCAAGACTCCAACGCTATCGTGGTCAGGATCATTCACGTGGGCGGCGCGTGGGCGAAATGTCCAAAAGGCGGGAAAGTGCTTTGCCTGGAGATGATGGGCAACGATACTCGCCCGGCTGCCGGCTCTCAGCGGTCGAAATAACGGTAAGTCCGCCTCATCAGTGGCAATTTCCAGCGTCGCTATCCCGTCTCGCGCTTGTGGCGCACAGGCCGGGAGGAAGTTACAATCGGGGCCGGCGGTGCGACGAACGAATGGCTGCCCCACCCACTTTGCTCTTGACAATCGAAAACCTAACGTCTAACACAAACCTCGGCTCCTAAGTTATGCGAAAAGACGCAGGCAAACTGATTCGGGAATATCTGGCGAAAAGAGGCTCAGCTCCGGCAATGGGTGGATTTGATATGCTGACAAGCGAGCCATGACGCACAGGGCGGTTGTGATTCCGCGAAAGTACGTGCATCCGACACCGGAAGCAATGCAGCGGGCTTTCGAGCGGTTGAACGCGGCGAATGAAAAAATCTGGCTACCCTGCCGGGGGCCAAAAGATGCCCTACCCGTTATGGTTTCTGCTACGATTTGGGATAGGACATAACAGAAAGTGGAGCAAGTCATCTAGAATCAATTAGGCGGGGGTGGCGGAACTGGTAGACGCAAGGGACTTAAAATCCCTTGTCCCGCAAGGGACGTGCCGGTTCGATTCCGGCCCTCCGCACCAAGCTTCCTTCGACTGCGTTGTGGGAGCAGCATCCCTCCTCCTATTGAGCATCAGCGAGCTAGCCCGTTCCATTCATGAAGCAAGCATTACCCATGCTACAGCTGAGCTGCTCTGTCCAATAACACTTCTCTCTCACAGCGTCCGCAGACGGTTCAAGCGGGTTGCCATGCTTTTGGAAGGCTGCAAATTTTGAACTGGAAGAGGCGCTGGAATCGCCCGGCATATTGGCCAGCCCACAGTCCGGGCAAATAGCCGGTTCGGACGAAGTTCACAATAGGTGAGATTCACTGTTCGAAGATGGATTGGAACTCTTCCGCGGTCAGCGGCGGCACAGCCGCTGTTGCCAAATTTTCGATGGCGTGGGTCGGATGGCTCATTCCCACCAGTGCCGAGGTAATGCCCGGGGTAGAGCGAACAAACTGCAACGCCCGCTGGGCGTCCGTATTCAGTCTCGGAAAATGCTGTGCCAGCGGTTCAGGGATGCCACCCGCAAGCCGGCTTTGCAACAAGCTGGCGCTAGCGAATACCATCATTCCACGCGCCGACGCAGCTTGAAGCAGCGGAACCTGGCGACCGTCGAGTGCCTGGCTGCCCGTAGCCAACGCCTCGAGCATCGCCAGATTGAACGGCACCTGGAGGGCGCGGAAGTGGTGCGCTTTACCGCCGGTAGCCTCGGCCAACTCGAGTGCCTGGGCGAGCGAAATCGCGTCCGGAGAATCGTGCGACACGCGGAAAGCATTCCACGTCGCCAAGCCGTACATCCGAATTTTGCCTTCCGCCGCAGCCGTTTCGAGCGCCTCAAACGCGGCATGCAGTCGGCGATAGAACTCCTCTCGCGGCACCTCCCGCAATTGCGTCTCGGGGTTGTGAAGGTAATAAAGGTCAATCGTCTCCAGACCCAAATTATGTCGGCTCGCTTCAATTTGGTCTGCTAGATAGCGGGGCGTCATGGCATGACATCCCGCGACGATATCCCCTGGCGTGACGAGCCCGGTGCGAATCAACCGTTCTTCAAAGTAGGCGTGGGGGTCGTTTGGAATTTCCCCGTCGAAGGCCAGATACCCGCCCTTGGTCGCCACGAACACTTCGTCTCGGCGAAGCTTGCCAGAAGCAATCAGTTCCGCGAGCGCCCGCCCAAGGGCCCGCTCGCTCCGCATGTGCCGGTAATTGATTGCTGTGTCGAAAACATTGGCGCCGCGTTCAATGGCTTGCGTGATGGACTCGTGATAAAGCGCGTCGAATTGCGCGGTGGGCTCGCCGAGATAGGTTCCTAACCCGATACTCGATAGCCACAGCGATTGACTCTCTCGGAAGTGGCCCGGCAGTTGCTGGCGGAAGCGGTCTTGAAATCGCGCGGTTCCCTCGGTGGTGGCAAAGCCAGCTATCAACATCGCGTCCCCTGCGAAGGCCGCAGCTCATCGGGCTCCGCCCTCGCGGCGCGGCCGGTCCGCAAGCATTCGGGCGGTGGTTTTCGGCTGGGCTTGTCCTAGATTGCGAAGGGAGGCAACCGATGGCTCCCCTCGTCAGCTTTTCACGGCTTCGAGAAGCAAATCAACAAATCGGGCGCGGCCAGCCAATCCTAACGCGCGCCATGCAAGGCCCGCAGCACAGAAACCAGCACGATGACCAACATGATGACGACATAGATTCGCAGGCCCCACAACAAAATTCTTTCGGAGCGCGAGAGTTTTCGCCGGCCAAAGCGGGTCCGCTGCTTGGCCACCACCAATTGGTCTGCCTCAAGGACAGAAAGGGCAGGTTCGGGATGCTCCAGGCTGATCGGCTCGCCGTTCGCCCGAGTCGCTTCCGCGTCGCGCTGTTCTCCGGATT
The DNA here is from genome assembly GCA_021828245.1 of Acidobacteriota bacterium. Taxonomy (GTDB): domain Bacteria; phylum Acidobacteriota; class Terriglobia; order UBA7540; family UBA7540; genus JAKCCV01. The sequence goes on along the minus strand of JAKASC010000083.1, from coordinate 6,071 downwards.
GCGGGTGGAATCCCAATTCCGACAAATCTCCTTTAAGTTCTCTGCCACGGCGCGAGTTGCCGATCATGAGCTTCTTCGGCCAACCCATGTGGCTTCAATTGCACAGATGCGTCCTTCCTCGCCCAGCAGCCGCGGCAACCTCCCCTGGCGACTTTAAGGTATTCGCAGCCGGACGGTAGGGATTTGCGGAAAACGTTCAGCCTTCCCACCGCCCCCTTTGGTTGCAACCTTTTGGATTTTAACATCAAAAGGCTGCCCACAAAACCGAGCGTGTTAAGACCTGTTAAATGTCTTGATGTCCCCTCACCGGCTACGTCAAACACCTCTCGATACGTCCACTGCCAAACAGTATTCCGGCTCTGGAGCCTGTTTAGTAACAGACTAATAGCCGTGCAGCTACTTGGCTAGGGGGCGGTCAGTGATTAGAGTTTCTTAATTAGGTTTTCTTAATGGCTCGCCCCCTGCATTCGCCAGGGGACAAGCCAAGGCGTGAGTTTTTGGCATCGCGGTCGGAATGAGCGGCGGTGGATGTTGCGGGAATGAAAGAAGAACGGGCGCTTTGAGGAAGGCTGAGGTAAGCAAGCCCCGCGCTACAACGATCGGCGCGAGCGAAAGCACTTCGGAGGGGGAAGTGAGCACTCGTCGGCCACAACCTGATCGCGGCAGAAACGGGCTGCAGCAAAGAATGGAGTCAGCCGTCAACTTCGTGCCAAAGCCTGGCGCGTACGACGAGACTCATCCCTACTGCTCAGTGGTCATTTGCACGCGAAACCGGCCCCATCATCTTGAACGATGTCTGTCCTCGGTCGCGAGGCTAGACTTCCGGGCTTATGAAGTGGTGGTGGTGGATAACGCCTCACGTGATGGCACGACGCCGCGCCTAGCGGCCATGTGGGGAGCGCGGTACGTAGAGGAAAAAGTAATCGGTCTCAGCCGCGCGCGCAATCGCGGCCTGGAAGCCTGCCGCGGGGAAATCGTTGCTTACCTGGACGATGATGCGGTTCCGGAACGCGGATGGCTCACTCAGTTAATACGCCCCTTCGACGCTCCCCAAGTGATGGCTGTCACCGGTCGAGTCTGCCGACCCGACGACACGCCTGTCGAGCCCAATCACCCGCTAAGCCCCCGCTTCACGGTACCTGAATGTGCCGCGGCGGGGATTGACCAGCAGACACCGAATTGGTTCGAGTTGGTGAATTTTGGGGGCATTGGCATTGGGGCGAATATGGCGTTTCGGCGGCGGGCCCTCGAGGAGCTGAAGGGTTTCGATGTGCGCTTAGGCCGCTCGGCACCGCTGCTCGGCAATGAGGAGACTTACGCCTTCTTTTTGTTGGTCAGCCGCGGCTACCGCGTGATTTACTGCCCGCACGCGGTTGTTTACCACCCTTGTCACGCCCTTCCCAAAGAGTTGCGGAGCCGCTACTTAAAGGATTTGTACGGCTCGGCAGCCTATGCATCATTTCTGTTTTTTGAGCAGTCGGATTACCGTCAGGCAACCCTGGAATGCGCTTTCCGGCGAGTGCGCCAGAGGCTGGGACACATGAACGGCCATGGCAACGGGTCTAAGCCGCCGGCGCGATTCGCCCGCAGTCAACTCTTGCTGGCGGCCGTTTCCGGTCCACTTCTCTACTTTCGGTCCTTTTTCACGAACGTATCTTAAATCCCTTCCGCGCGGACCGGAAAAGTCAGCATGAGGTCCCTCGCCAGCAGGGGAGCGCGGCATTGCCAAAACCAACATGAAGCCCGCGACAGTTTCCCGCAACGAGCCGAGGATGAGTAACGAAATTGCGCACAAGGCGGTGCGGAACACCTTTTTCAACGGCGCGAGCATGGCAGCTCCGTTTCTGGCTGGAATATGCAAAACTGTCATCGTTGCCCGTGCATTGGGACCCACCAGAATGGGCTTATTTAGCTATGGCGTCTGGTTAGCTGGGATTCTTGGGGTTTTAGCGCTTAGGGGACTCAATCCTGCAACAGCCAAATACGTGGCCGAGTTTATTGCGCAGGGCGACAAGGCACGGGCGGTTGCGGTGGTGCGTCACATTGTTGTCTTGCAGCTCCTCACGAGTCTTGCAGTTGCAGTTGTTGTGGTCGGGATAGCCGGGATGTTCGTGAAAGGTCCGTCGTTGGGCGTGGTCGGCATCGCCGCACTTATACTGATCCCCGACACAAGTCGGCAAGTGCTAGCTAGCGTTCTCGCAGGGTGGCAACGGTATGACAAGCTGGCTTATATCGGATTTGTAAGGGCTGTACCGGAGGTGGGACTGGTTGCCCTCGCGGCGATCTTGAGAAGCGGTGTCCTAGGGATGCTGGCCGCGACACTCGGCTGCGTATTGGTAAACACCTGGGTGACTCTCCGGACCGTTTATCCGCTCCTCTGCAGCACGGACCGTCTAGAAATAAGTCCGCGACTGCAGGAAACTTTGCGCAGGGTTCACCGATTTGCGCTCAGCGAGACATATCTCATCCTTTTGGATGCTGTCGTTTGGTCCAGTTCAGAGATATTCTTCTTGAAGCGCTACTGCGCGCTGAGCGAAGTCGCGCTTTTCGGGATCGCATACGCGCTTTCAGAGAAGCCTTTGAATGCAGGTGGGGCGCTGCTAAACACCTTAATCCCACTGTCATCGGAAGCAGTGGGACGCGCTGGCGTTCAAGCCGTAGGCAAGATTTATGAGTCCGCACTGAAATATGCCCAGGTCCTGATGGTGCCGATTTTCATGGTGGGCATCATTATTTCCAAGCCGCTGATCCGGCTGCTTTATGGCCCGCGGTATCTGTCCGCTGCCCCTGTCCTGCAGTTGTTGCTGGTCGCAGTTGCGTTCGCTCCCCTGGCGGCGGTTGCTGCAGCGGTCCTATCCGCTACGGAGAGGCAGGGCTTCATTGCAAAGTGTCAAACGCCCATGGCGCTTTTGAACATTGTCCTAGATCTGGCCTTGATACCCAAGGCTGGATCAGTCGGGGCAGCTATAGCGAAATGTGTAACGCAGGCGGTGATGACCGTTCTGCTCCTGATTGGAGCAGGACGAACTGTATCGGGGCGTTTTCCCGCAGCGACAACTGCGAGGATCTACCTCTCGGGCTTGGTCGGCGCCTTTCCCGCGTTGCTCGCCTACGAGGCTGGCGCCAGCTATGCTCTGACAGGAGCGGCAGTTATTGCGAGCGCATTCGTTTACCTGGTGATGCTGGTCGCTTGTGGCGAGATCAGACAACGGGAATTGTCGGTATTTTACGAGGCTATCGGCCGGCCATTTGGCCCTTGGCTCGGCCGGGGCGTAGGAAATTGAAATACGGGGTAGCTTACCTTGTTCGACCCTTTGACCGAACAGAGCCGGTCCCGTGCATCGGCTGGATCCGAGGCTGGCCCAGCCTCGAACATTGCCCGTACCTTTGACGACGGCAATTACTCTTTTCAGACGATTTCCAGCGAGGCAGAACTTCTTTCCATCCAAGCCGAATGGAACTCCCTTCACGCGGCCTCGGGCACCGGCAACGCTTTTACCTCTTTCGACTGGACATGGACTTGGTGGGAGCACTTTGGAGCCATCCGCAGCCCCGAGCGGCAGCTTTTCATTCAAGTCGTTCGGCGCGCGGGCCGCGTTGTCGGCATCGCGCCACTCGTAAGAAGGCGGACTCGGCGCGGGAGAATCGACAAGGTTGAGCTGTTGGGATTCCCGCTGGCAGACTACCCGGACTTTTTGCTTGCGCCCGGAGAGGCTAGAGCTGTTTCGCTGTTGCTGAGACATCTGAGCCATGAAACTGCGCTGTGGGACCTTATGGAACTTCGTGACTTGTCGCCTGCCTTTGCCACCGCGTCCCTCCTCAAGGATGCGCTCAATCAACTCCCTCTCCATGGAATGAGCTATCCGGAAGACGCCTGCCCCTATATCGAGATCGGGGGCGACTGGGAAAGTGTGCTTCAGCAGCATTCCCGCCGGACTCGCCACACTTTTCGAGCCCAGTCCCGCCGGCTGAAGGAGCTGGGTGCTGAGATTCAAGTTCTTGACCACTTGCCGCAGGGACGAGGCTTGATGGAGCGCCTTAGCGAACTAGATGGCGCTAAGCGGTGGAATCGCTTTGCGCTACCTCCTCTCTATAGCAGCCCCGAATTTTTCAGGTCGTTGTTCAATCGCCTCGGACCGTCCGGGCAGCTCTACGTGGCGCTTTTGGAAAAATCGGGCTCGTTGATCGCTGGCGAGTTGGGGTTCAAGGCCGGCAAAAAGCTATGGTGCTATTGGCGGGCCTTTGATGCCGCATACCGTGCCCTCTCACCAGGAACCCTGCTTTTGGGTGCGGTGATTGATTACGGTTTCCGGAATGGTTACTCTGAGTATGACTTCACGCGTGGCGACGAAGACTACAAGAAACGCTGGGCACACAAGGCGCGCCAAAACGTAGGATTTCTGTTTTGGCACGAGAGTTGGGTTTCGCGGTCCGCATCCTTTCTCTACCGTAACATCCGTCCCGGACTTGATCGTCTGGGCTCGCGGTGGCAGATAGCGCGGCAAGGGTCTGAAACTCGGCCAACGCGTAAAGATTTTGAATGAAAGTTTCCGTTATCATTCCAACGTTCAACCGCCGCGACCTGCTGGCGCGGACGCTGCCGACGGTTTTGGGTCAGGATTTCCCGAGCAATCAGTACGAAGTGATTGTGGTGCTGGATGGCTCGACCGACGGAGTGGCGAATTGGCTCAGGAGTTTGAGGCCACCCTGCGCCCTGAAGGTCATCGAGCAACCCCACCTTGGCCAAGCGGCGGCCCTCAACACAGGGTGGCGCACTGCGGAAGGTGAAATTGTCCTCCTCATGGACGACGATATCCTGTGCGACTCGTCTCTGCTGGGGCACCATGTTCGTGCCCACGCGGGTTGCGATGCGGTCGTGGCTTTTGGGAGCGTCCTTAATTCCTCAGAAAGCTCCCGAACATTAGCTGCAAGATGGAATGCCCGATACTGGGACACACGTCGTGCGGCATTGATGAAGGACCCTGAGCCAAAATGGCCGCATAATGCAGTTATCCAGGCGAACTGCTCAACCCCGCGGAACCTCCTAATGGCGGTCGGCGGTTTTGATGAGGCCATGACCCACGCCGGTTATTTCCACTACGACATGGGCTTTCGCTTGTGGAAAAAAGGGGTCAAGTTCCGGTTTCTCCCAGAGGCCACGGTTTACGAGATTTACTGCAAGTCAGCCCGAGACCTGTTGCGAAGCGATGCCTTTTGGCTGGGCAGAAGTGAAGTGTCCCTTTGCCGTAAGCACCCCGAGTATCGCCCCTTCTCGTCGCTGGCCCGCCTTGAGCATGGCAGCTTTCTGAAGCGATCCTTGCGCAAGCTGGCTTTGCAGCAGCCGGCTCACCCTGAGCTTTTCCTCCGATTCCCTCTGGGGGTGGCCGAGCGTCTCCGCGCCGTTCCGTTCCTTTGCGAGCTGGGAATGAACATGATGGGCAAGGGGCTCGGGCAGGTAAGGCTCCGTGGAGCCGCCGAGGAGTCCGGTTCGCTGGCTGCACTTCGCAGGGAATTTGGCGTGCGTCTGCCCGTTCTGATGTACCACAATGTCGGGCCGTACCCATCGGGAACCGTGAAGGCACTGACGGTCTCGCCCGAGCTTTTTCGGCGGCAGATGCGATGGTTGGCTCGTCGGGGGTACACAGGAATCTCCGCTGCGCAATGGATCGAGTGGCGAGAGACGGCAAAGCCGCTGCCTCCAAAGCCTGTACTGCTAACCTTCGACGACGCTTATGAGGACATCGTTGAGTACGCCTTGCCGGTGGTTCAGGAGTTCGGATTCAACGCCACCGTGTTTGTGATCACCGGGTACATAGGAGAACGCATCAACTGGAATCCGCAAATCACGGACGGCCCCTTCAAGCTGATGAGGGACTGGCAGATTCAGAAATGGGCGGAGAGAGGCATTGAATTTGGCGCCCACACACGGACGCATCCTCGCCTGACGACGCTGGATGAAGCGCGGCTTGAGGAAGAGATTGTCGGCAGCCGCGAGGATCTGGCCAGGCTGTTGGGTAAACCGGTGGTTTCCTTTGCCTATCCTTATGGCGACCATAACGAAAGGGTCCAAG
>JAKASC010000082.1 GCA_021828245.1 Acidobacteriota bacterium | reverse complement strand
TAGCGATGAAAGTTAGGTGGCTTGTTCGGCTCGTGTGCCTCCAACTGGCTGGCCTTCACAAAAGGGTCGTTGGCAGCCCAGAAGTTGGGACGCCCATAAAAGAAGCCATCCCCATGAACTTTGTTGGCGCCGGACTTGCTGACCAAGCTGAGGACGCCGGTCCCGAAACTTTGAGTAGAGGCAGGCACGTTGTTCGTTTCGATCTGGTACTCCTGAATGGAGTCCAGCGGAGGAATCTCCGCCGGAATCATCGCCCCCAGGTTGTTTTCAGCGATGGTCAGCGGCGCCCCATCCTCCAGGTAATACAGAGTGCCTTGGGGAAGTCCGTTGATGCTGAAACCGGAAACTTCGGCTCCGGGTCTTTCGTTAAATTCGACGTTGTTGACGGCTCCATTGACGGGCGTGATGCCGGGGCTGAGCTGAACTAACTTGTAAACATCCCGGTCCACCAGAGGCACGCGCTGGGTCGTGGCGGCACTAATCATTTGGCCAATGGTGGCATTGGTCGTGCCCGCCAGTGGCGCCGCTGCCTTCACCGTGGTAGCGCAACGCGATTGACATGTCAAGATAAAAATATATGATTTACGGAGTAGGCTGGCACGCATCGCCCGGAGGGGAAATCATCGGGCGGGCGCAGTGTCGTTGGAGTATCTTATGGGAAGGAGGATTCCTCTTTGATACCGTTTGAAGACCACGAGCAACGAGTGAGCAGCGTGTACGTCGAACGCGGCGGGGGCGATGTCAGCGAATCTAACCTCGACCATCGCAGTTCTCTTCCTTTATTCGCCCAACTGACCGAGCGTCTCCAGGAGCGGCTGGAGCATGGCCTTCGCAGCGGCACCTTAAAGCCGGGCGATTTCTTTGCTACCGAGAAAGCGCTTTGCCGGGATTATGGCGTGAGCACCATCACGGCCAAACGCGCCTTGGATGAGCTGGAGTCGCTGGGACGAGTGGTGCGACATCGGGGTCGGGGAACGTTCGTTGCCTCTCCGAGGGTCACCCAGGTTTTGGAGCATTTCTACCGCTTCACCACTGAGATGCAAAAACAAGGATTTCATCCGAGTTGGAAGAATCTAAGGCTAGGCGTGGAAAAGGCAACGCCTATCGTGCGGCGGCCTCTGGCGCTGGCCGATGGAGAGCGAGTTTTACGTATCGAGCGTCTTCGATTTTTGAATGACGAGCCTTTCTTTCTTCACACCTCCTATCTGCCCGAACGCCTGTTTCCCGGCCTTGAGCACGAAGACCACGACAATGTCGCGCTTTACGATCTGCTCGCAAGAAAATACAACACGTCGCCTGTGCGTTGTCAGGACAGCTTTGAGCCCATCCTCGTGCGCGCTGAGGCAGCACAATTACTTCAGGTTCCACCGCGGAGTGCGGGCATGTGGCTGGAGCGAATCGCCTTTAGCGTGGAAGGCATCCCCATCGAGTACTCGCGCGGCGTCATTCGCGGTGACCGGTGCCAGTTGAGGGTGGAACTGAAATAGCGACACCGAGACGGACGGGCGCAGCAGGCGCTTGGCAGGTAAGGGAGCAGCAACGTGCGGAGAAGAGCCGCCAGAGATTGCGTTTGCGCCGCTGCCGCCCTTCTCATCCTATGCAGTCAGGCGGCCCTGCTCGAGGGGCGTGCGTCGTCCCCCGCGGCCTCGGCCCCATCGTCAGGCTTGTCGGCAGCAATTGAGGCATTTGAGCACTCTGACCTCCCCTCCGCAGAGCGGCTTACGCAAGCCTTCCTCAAAGCTCACCCCCAAAGTGCGGCTGCTTGGAATCTCAAAGGACTCATTAACGACAGAGAAAAACATTTCAGCTCCGGCGAGCGAGACTTTGAAACCGCTCTGCGCCTGGCGCCCTCTGCCTCCATCTACACCAATTTGGGAAACCACTATGTGATAACGAACGAACCGCAGCGGGCGCAGCAGGCGTTCCTTCAAGCCCTTCGCCTCAATCCCCACTATTTTTCGGCCCGTTTCAATCTCCTGAACCTAGTTCTTAGCGCCCCAGCGTGTGCGCAGTCACCGTCCAACGTCCAGCGCCACTACTATTTAGGACTCGCCGAAGAGCAGCAGAAGCAGCCCGCGCGCGCCTTACGGGAATTCCGAACAGCCGCCAGGCTCAACCCACCTTCGGCTTCCCTGCACAATCTTTTGGGACTGGCCTTCGAGCAAGCTGGAGACTGGGAAGCCGCCGAAGGCGAATTCCGGCGGGCCATCGCCGCACATCGCGTAACCGAAATTAACCCTGTTTCATCTATTGATAATGGCGAGGCATAGAACAAGAGCAATGAAGCAATATCCGCTCCCTGCCAGCGGCGCGGGTATTTGAATTATTGGCAGGAGGAGGAACTTCCATGGACATTTTGCTGTTGGTCGGAAGAATCATCTTGGGCGGATTTTTCATCATGAGCGGGATTAACCACTTTGCAAATTTTGGGATGATGAAGGGCTACAGCCAGAGCAAAGGTGTGCCGGCGGCGGGTGCAGCCGTGGCCGGGACGGGGCTTTTATTGCTTCTGGGCGGCTTGAGCCTTCTCCTCGGAGCCTATCCCGAGGTGGGCGTGATCCTGCTGGTGATTTTCCTGCTGGGCGCCTCATTCACGATGCACAATTACTGGACCGTACAGGACCCTCAAGCGAAAATGGGCGAGCGTGTCAACTTCATGAAGAACTGGGCGCTCATCGGAGCTTTGCTCATGATCCTCTCCATTCCTTTGCCCTGGGCGTACAGCCTTTGGGGACGATAAGGGTGGGTTCTGCAGACGGAGCTCGGCACAAGCCCGCTCCTTCCCCGCATATTTTTTGCGGCTGCGCGCGGCATTCATTGCCGGCCGGGGCGCGGTAACGTCAGTCGTCATGCGGCGGCAGCGCTACTCGATGCCGCCGTTCTGAGCACCCTGAGAAACTCGCGGGTGAAGAAGGGAAGGTCCATCCAGGTGCGCGAGCTCACCAGGTTTCGGTCCACCACAACCTCTGTATCCTGAAAGCGAGCGCCGGCGCGTTCCATGTCGGGCCGCAAGGCTTCATAGGTGGCGACGCTTCGGTCCCGCAACGCATCGGCCGCGGCAAGAATAAGGGAGCCGTGGCAAAGCGCCGCGATAGGCTTCTGCCGTTCGACAAAGTGGGTGACAATGCGGCGCAGGTCCGCATTGTTGCGCAGATACTCGGGCGCACGTCCACCGCTCAAAATTATTCCATCGTAATCCTCGGGGCGAACGTCGCGGAAGGCGATGTCAGCGGGGATGCGATAGCCGGGTTTCTCGACGTAAGTGTCCCAGCCAGGCTCAAAGTCATGAATCACAGAGTTGAGGACTTTTTTGGCGGGCGCGGCAATGTGAACCTCAATGCCTTCCTCGCGGAGCCGATGGTAAGGGTACCACGTGTCGAGGGATTCCGTCGCGTCTCCCGCCACCAGAAGAACTCTGAGCATGGTTTCAACCTCCCTTTGAATCTCTCACGGCATTATATGCCGGGTTGGAAGTTCTGGCGAGCCACCTTCTTCGTCATCGCTCCTCTTCCTTTCGGATAGGCTCGGCTACGGTTGAGGGTGAGGGATGACGATGCCGCTATTAGGCTGCACCGTGATGGAGGCTTGCCAAGGGCGAGGGATGGGAGTCCAGTTGCGCGTAAAGAAGTCGGCGCCGGTGAGAACAATCAAAATGGCTAACCAGAAGATGGCGCAGACCGCCACCAGCCGCATGACATTCGACGACCAGCGGAGGTGCATAAAGAAAAGCGCGACCAGACTGGCTTTGCAAACGGCAATGACCAGCGCCACGATGGTGTTGAGCGGGAAGTTCTTCAAGCCGAACATGGCGTCGAGGTCAACGTAAGCGACGGCCGTGGTGAGCGCGGTGAGCGCCAACAGGGTCAGGAAAATGATGACGTACATCTTGGGAGAAGCAACATGTTCGGACATCAGCGGGTGACTCCTAAAAGATACAAGAGTGGAAACAAGAAGATCCAAATAATGTCCACAAAATGCCAGTAGAGTCCGGCCATTTCCACCACGTTATGGGAGTCCTTGGTGATGCGGCCTCGCCAGGCCATGATGATGAGCGCCGTCAAAATGCCCACTCCCACGACCATGTGGAGAGCGTGAACCCCCGTCATAAAGAAATAGAAACACATGAAAAGTTCGACCCCGGACAGCGGCGCATGGAGGGCTTCAATGTGCGCGAGGTCGGCACCTTCCGGATGAAAGCCAAAGCCGGGCGCGACGTGCGTCACGTAATCGTGATACCACTCAAAGCGGAGTTTGACTCCGAGGAAGGTAAGACCTAACAGCAGGGTAAGGATGAGGAAAGTAATCAGGGCCTTGCGGCGGCCCAGTTGAGCCGAATGGACGGCCATGGCCATGGTGAGGCTGCTCGTGATCAACACCACCGTGTTGAATGCCCCAATCTTAACGTTGAGCAACCCGCTGCCGGCGAGGAAGGCCGTCGGATAGAGGTTGCGGTAAATGGTATAGCTCGCAAACAGTCCGCCGAAGAACATGATTTCGGTGGCCAGGAATATCCACATGCCGAAACCGGCGGCCTCGTGCTGCTGTTCGCGGTCGTCAAATTGTTCGGCGACCGCGGCGTCCATGTGCGCTTCAGACATTGTGTGGCACCCCGCTTCCGTAGGCGTAGGCTTCCTCGGTGACGATGGGCGTCACCTCAAAATTATGTGTGGGCGGAGGCGAGGAAGTGGTCCATTCGAGCCCCTTGGCGCGGAAGGGGTTCGGTCCGGCGACCGGCCCATAGCGGAACGACCAAATAAAATAGATGAGCGGGATGATATAACCCACCCCCAGGATGGTGGCGCCAGCGGTGGAGAGCACGTTCAGCGTCTGGAACTTGGCGGGGTAGATGGCGTAACGGCGCGGCATGCCCAAATAACCCATGATGAACTGGGGGAAAAAGGTCAAGTTGAAACCAATAAAGATGATGAAGGCGGCAGCGCGGGCCCAGCGGTCAGGATAAAGCCGGCCGGTCATTTTCGGCCACCAATAATGCAAAGCGCCCATGTAACCCATGATGGCGCCTCCCACCATGATGTAGTGAAAGTGAGCGACAACAAAGTAAGTGTCATGAACATATTGGTCCACGGCCAAGGTGGCCAAGAAGAGTCCCGTCAGCCCACCCATCGTGAACAGCCCAATGAAGCCGAGGGCGTAAAGCATCGGAGCGTCGAAGGAGATGGAGCCCTTGTAAAGAGTGGCCGTCCAGTTGAAGACCTTAATGGCGGAAGGAATGGCAACCGCCATGCTCAAAGCGGAAAACACCACGCCGGCATAGACGGATTCACCGCTGACAAACATGTGGTGCCCCCAAACCAGAAAGGAAATGACGGCGATGGCGATACTGGAGAAAGCCACAAATTCGTAACCGAAGATGCGCTTGCGGGAGAACGCTGCGATTAATTCGCTGACCACTCCCATGGAGGGCAAGATCATGATGTAAACGGCCGGATGCGAATAGAACCAGAAAAGGTGCTGGAACAGCAGTGGGTCGCCACCCAGCGCCGGGTCGAAGATGCCTACATGGAACATGCGCTGCATCGCGAGAAGAAAAAGTGTAATGGCCAGGACCGGCGTCCCCAAAACCTGAATGACGCTGGTGGCGTACATAGACCAGAGAAACAGCGGCATGCGAAACCAGGTCATGCCCGGAGCGCGCATTTTGTGAATAGTCACGATAAAGTTGAGGCCCGTTAGAATGGAGGAGAAGCCGGCGATAAAAACTCCAGTGGCCGCGGCCATGACGTGGGTGTTGAGGTAGCTGGTGCTGAGGGGGGTATAAAACGTCCACCCGGTATCCACGCCGCCCGCCGCGATGGCGTACATCACAAACATGCCGCCGGTGATGAAAACGTACCAGCTCAGCAGGTTGAGCTTGGGGAAGGCCACATCGCGGGCGCCAATCATCATGGGGATGAAGAAATTGCCAAACACGGCGGGGATGGAAGGGATCAGAAAGAAAAACACCATGATGATGCCGTGCATGCTGAAGAGCTTGTTATAGGTTTCAGGCGTGACGATAAGGCCTTGAGGCACCAGAAGGTTAATGCGAATCAGCAAGGCCGCGATGGCGCCTACCAAGAAGAAGAACGTAATGGCGATGAGATAAAGCCAGGCAATCCGCTTGTGGTCGGTGGTGAGCAACCAGGACTTAAGGCCGTAGTCGGCGTTCAGATAATTGCGCGTTTCGAGGCCGGTGTCCGTAGAAATTGCGGTGATCGTGGTGGTCGCCATGGTTCATTCTCCAGTATTGCTTGGTTTAGACCCGAGAGATTTAATGTAGGCGATCAGGTCCAGAACCTCCTCCTCGCTCAATTGGCCCTTGAAGGTCGGCATGATGTCGCGATAGCCGGCCACAATTTTTTGGCCCGGGTAAAGAATCATTTGACGGAGATAGGCATCATTGGCCACCGCCGTCGTACCGTCGGCCAGCTTAACGGTTTTACCGTAGAGTCCGGCAAAGGGAGGTCCCTTGCCCGTACCGTGGCAGGTGACGCAGCCCATGCGGTTGTAAAGCAGAGCGCCGGCTTGAGCCATGGTTTGTGCTTGGACGCCATGGTGCAGCCACGCTTCGTAAGCGTCGGGAGTCATCACATAAAGCCAGCCGCGCATGAGCGAGTGCCCCATGCCGCAGTATTGGTCGCAGTAAAAGCGGTATTTACCCAGACGATCCGCGGTAAACCAGAGGCTGGTGTAGTGGTCCGGCAGCACATCTTTCTTGATACGAAAGGCCGGAATTGAGAAGTCGTGAATGACGTCCTCCGAGGTCATAACCAGCTCGATGGGCACGCCCTCGGGGACATGCAAGGCGTTAATTTCGCGCTTGCCGTCGGCATGTTGAATCTTCCACATCCACTGCTTGCCGGTCACGTAGATTTGCGTGGCATCAGCCGGAGGGCGGGCATTGCGGATGAAAAGCGCCGTTCCCCAAACGAACATGACGGCGACAATGCCCATCGGAATGACCGTCCAAATAATTTCGAGCGGCAGGCTGCCGTGAATCTGCGGCGGAACCTCGTCTTCAGAGCGGCGGCGATAGCGGATGGCAAAGTAAAAAATACAAAGGAAAATGAGCGCCGTGAAGAACACCAGCACAGCGACGCAGAACCAGAACAGATAGTCCACGGGCCTCGCCATGGTGGAGGCTTCCGGAAGATGGGGAAAGAAATGTGGCAACATGGGTCTAAAATGCCTTCAGTCAACCGCCCCTTGGGCAGGTGAGCCGTTTCTCGCGCCCGCCATAAAGTGTTTTGACCGCAACGAGGCCCCGCGCGCGCCGCGCCCTCCTCTCCTTTAGCCTTGCGGGTGAGGCTTGGCCCGCGCCACGATAAAGATGATGGAACCAAGCACCAGCAGGGTAATCACTCCCCCAATCTGCAACATTCGGGCAACGATGAAATCGTATTTGCCCGTCGTTGGGTTGTATTCGCAACAATACAGCAGTATCTCGTCCACGGGATTGCCGATCCGGCCCCCGGAGGCTTGAACTAAGGCCAGGCGTAAGCTGCCTGCCGGATACTGGATGCCGTAAAAATACTGCGAAATTTTCCCCTGCGGGGTCAGCACCACAATGCCGGTGGCATGAGCAAATTGGTCGGTGCCGGGAATGCGCTTATAGTGAAAACCGACGGCCTGCGTGAGGGCGGTGATACTCTGCTGATCGCCCGTGAGAAAGTGCCAACCGTGGTCGGCAGCGCGCCGGCCATACACATTCAAATAGATGGCCTTTTTGTCCGCGGCCATCTGGGGCGTATCGTGAGGATCAAAGCTCACGGTCAGGACGTTGAATTGCTTGCCGGCGGTGAAATCGAGATTTTTCATGCTGTGCGCCAAGGCGTTGGTGACCAAGGTGCAGAGCATGGGGCAACTGAAGTAAACCAGCGATAGAATCACCGGCTTGTGCCCGAAATATTGCGCCAAGCGGACCGTTTTCCCCGTTTCGTCGCGGAACGTCAGGTTCAGAGGAATCTGATGATTGAGCCTCTGATCAATCCCGACGCCCTGAAGGATGGCCGGGTCTGAGATGGAATTGAGCGGGTTCTTAACCTGCGCCGTCAGCGGCCGGCTGAAGCCCAATCCGAGCGCGCAAAGAGCGAACACAGCCGCCAGAAAGTGTCCGTGCCGCTTCGCCCGTGGCGGTGACGGAACCTGCGCATCCGGTTGGCGGAATCGAGTATCCATCTTCACTTTCTCTCTAGGCCGCCGGGCGGCTCGAGGCTCGCCTACTTTTGCGGCGTAAAGCCTGACGGAACCGTATATTGCAAAACTTCACCCTGCTTGAGAGGCTGTTGGTTGCGAGGCGTTGTGGCGCTCACGGCCGGCAACCCTTGCTTGAGCAGAAGGCTCATCGCTTGCTGGATGGGAATCCGCACGATGCCCTTCTGACGGTTCACCCAACCATAGGAATCCAGAATCTCGTTTTCATGAGCCCGGTAGGCTTGGTAGTCCTGGGCGGGAGCGACCTGCAAGCGCGGCGCCGGCGGCAGCGTCCGAGCATGTTCATAAGGCGCGGCGGGCGCGCCCCGCGGCTCCATGCGCACGACCAAGCGAAAAATTCCCCAACATGCGATGAGGGCGCCCACGACCAGCACAAAGAGCGCAGCCAGGAAAACGACGACCGGGCGAGTTTGAGCCTCCCGCGTTTCGTGATGCGGCCCGGAATCCACAGTCCGTGTGTGGGGATCAATCATATTCCAAGACCTCTTCGAAGCGCGGATCGTGAAGCGGAAGCAAAGGACGTTTCCGCAGCTTTTGGAGGAAAACCGCCATCCATAAGCCACCCAGCCCGAACGGCGTGGCAATGTCCATCCAACTCAATTGCGGTCCCTGCGGGCGGAAGGCCGGCTCAATAATCCAGTATAAATCCACCCAGCCCATTATGAAAAGGGCGACGGCGACGCCTGCCAAGGCGCGCGATGACTTCGTGATGGGACGGTTCAGCAAGAGCACGAACGGAATCGCAAAATGGAACAGAACCAAGAACAGCGCAATCACTCCCCAGCCGCCGTAGGCCCGTGAAACATACCAAGGGATTTCATCCTGAAGATTGCCGGCCCAAATAATAAGAAATTGCGCGAACGAGAGATAAGCCCAGAGCAGGACAAAAACCAGCAGCAAGTTCCCGTAGTTGTGAAAGCGTTCTGCCGTGGCCACTTCCGAAACCGGTTTGTACCTTGCCAGAATCATGGCCATCACCGTGATGAAGGCCATGGCGGCCAGCGCCGCCGCCACTATGAAAATCATTCCATAGATGGTGGAGAAGAAGCCGGTCTCCAGCGACATGACCCAGTCCACGGCCGCGAAGGTGATGGTGAGTCCAAAGATAATGAGGCCGGGACCGCTCAAACGAGTTAATCGCGCTTGGAACACCGGGTCGCCCGTGCGGTCCTGGTCATCGGACCATTTGTTGAGCAGCCACGCCATCAGCACCCACACCGCAAAATAAAAC
>JAKASC010000081.1 GCA_021828245.1 Acidobacteriota bacterium | reverse complement strand
GTTTCCCAAAACGGGAAACTCTGATGTCATGAAGGGGGCGGCTCGATTCGAGTAGGATTTGGTTTGAACGACTAAATCTCATTCTCGAAAGGAGAGCCCCCATGAAGAAGTTATACGTTGGCGTGGACTTGCACAAGAGGAGTTGCTGGGTGACCGTCCTCGACGCGGACGGCCACCTGCGGGAGTCGCGCAGGATCGGAACGGAGAAGCAGGAGCTGGAAGCCTATTTCGGGCAAGTGCGGAAGCCGGCGGCGGTGGCCGTGGAGGCAACGTTCAACTGGTATTACTTTCTGAACGTGATGGAGCCGCTGGGCTTGGAGTTGCACTTGGTGCATCCGTGGAAGACGCGGGCGATTGCGGCGGCGCGGATCAAGCACGACCGGCTGGATTCGCGGGTGCTGGCCGAACTGCTGCGGACGGGATTTCTGGCCGAGGCCTGGATTGCGCCGCGGCCGGTGCGGGAAGAGCGGCAACTGCTCCGTTATCGCGTCCACACGGTGCAGTGGGCGACGCGGGCCAAGAACTCGATTCACGGGGTGCTGAATCGCAACGGGATTCGTTCCCCGCTGCACTCGCCGTTTGGCCCGAAGGGACGGCAGTTTCTGCAGGAACTGGAACTGGCACGGACCGACCGCTGGGAAGTGGACGGGCAACTGGAGCGGCTGGATCTGCTGGGCGAGCAACTGGCGGCGCTGGACCGGGAGATCCGCCAACAGGCCAAGGCCAGTCCGGCGGCGCAGGCGCTGGAAGAGATTCCGGGCATCGGTCCCTTCATCGCCTCGCTGGTGATCGCCGAGGTGGGCGACATCCGGCGGTTCCCGTCGGCCAAGCACCTGGTCTCTTACATCGGCCTGGCGCCGTCGCTCCATGCCTCGGGCGAGCACCGCTGGGGCGGGCCCATCACCAAGCAGGGATCGAGCGTGCTGCGCTGGGCGCTGGTGCAGGCGGCGCACCGGGCGGCGTTCCATCCAAGATTTTACGGTTTCTACCAGCGGCAGCGGGAGCGGCACGGAACCAGCCGGGCGGCGGTGGCTCTGGCGCGCAAACTGGCGGCGATCGCCTTCTACCGCTGGCGGCACGCGCTGCAGGTGGCCGCAACCTTGCCGCAAGTAGAAAAACCTCGGGAGCGCACCTCGAGTAGCGCATGGTCGGAACATCGACCTTTCAACTCTGATTAGGACGCTCCCGGCTGCGCATCGACATCGTGGTCTTCGCGACCGGATAGATGAGTGAGCTTTGGCTCGCCGGAGAATAGAAAGGACACCGGCGCACAGGCGTCGAGGAACAAGTGTGGCTGCGCTTGCATCCCCCCACTTTCGGGTAAGGGGGGCTGCTCGCTCCGCCCCACAAAACAAAGCCTCAGAACTTTTCCCTTGACTCCGCCGCCCCCTTCATAGATGCGCTACTGCTCTCGTACTTCAGGAGGTGGCATGAATTTCATTCAACTTTTCGCTGTACAATCAAGAGAGAATCTACCCGCTTGCTTGCTCAAGGCGTATAGCCCGTCATCGTAACTATCCCGATTATTGGCCACGGATCGCACATACCGCAAGCGGCGCGGTATCCGCGCCGAGCGAAACAAGGAGGCACGAGCATGTCGGGAGAAAGGGACGTTCTGATGGAGCGCGCGCGTGCCGCTCTGCGAAGCGCGTGCGTACTGTACGATGACTGGCTGGCCCGCATGACAAACGGTGTCGCGGACCGGCAAGATCGCCCGAGCGGCGCCCGCGTCGGCAATGGACTTCTCGGGCCGGACGCTGAGTACGTCCAGTGGGAATTGGATGAGGCCCAAGCTTCTGCCAGCTACTGGCGGAATGCTTCTGTCTCGGAGGTCGCTGACCGTCTTTCCGTGGCAGCGGCCCACGCCGGGGAGGCGTCTTCCCGAGCGTTGGCCGAGCTCGCACGCGGTTGGCGTATCAGTGACGCTGAGCTCGCCGAGGTCCTAGCGGACATCCGGCGTGCCGAGAGGGAAGGGACCAAGCTTGCCTTTGTGCGCGTTTGCCCGCGGAACCCGTGGTCCTGCCCCGCCTGTTTGGCGGCCGAATCAATGCAGGTTGCGCCGGGAACAGATCTCGACGCCGTCCACATGGGACCGCCGGGCAGCTGCGAGTGCCAAATCGTGCTTAGTACAATCTAGCCGCGGGCGCGAGGCGGAGCGGGTAGCACGGGACGATTTAGATCCCGTGGGTTCGTGAATTGAAACGATCATCCAAAAGCCCACGCACAAAAATCGTGTCGTGGCTCATTGCTACCATCGAGAGGACACAGGTCATGAAGCGCGGCCCGTGGGGTTTCGAGCGATCTCTGGTGCATCAAACTTTGAATACCGGCGACCCGCGGCGTATCGCCCTGTGCCGGGAGAATTTCGATGCTGCAATCCTGTCGAGGCTGCACCAGTCTTTGCCCAGCGTGCCGTGGTTAGCCGGATGGGAAGTCGACCTGGATGGACCCCTACCGTTCCTCAACCCGAAATGCGACGACCCCATTCGTGGGCCCGAGCAAATGTTCGAATTTCGGGTCAAGATCTCTGGCAAGGTTGCCTCCCGTAACCGTGTGACGACGGAGGGCGGCACCATATACCTCCACACAACCTTGCTCGCCGCAGGGCGCATGCTATCTCCCGAAGAAGCGGACGCTTTGGAGGACTTGGAACAGTACACCACGGTCGTAACCCTGGAATGGCCGGCGTGGCTGTAAGCGGGTAGCCACAGTCAATCGTTTCGTGATTGACTGTGGGTTTTTCCGCCGCTCAAATGACCACGCGACATACGCAAATATTTATGTCGCCATGAATAGTTCACGCCGCGCCGCGCGCAGGGCGCCGTTTCAAGAGGTCTCCGCCAGCCGCTTGACCACAGGCTGTTTTGAGACCTTGCGCGTTTCGAGCGGAAACCCTCGATCCCGCCAACCCGCCAAACCTCCGGCGAGCGGCCGGACGCGCACGAGACCCCGGCGTTTGAGCATCAGCGCCACACGGGCGCTGGTTGCCTCGTTGGGACAAGTGCAGAAGAGCACCAACTCACGCTCCGCCGGAATTTCCGCATATCGGCGCTCGAATTCTTCAGAAGGCAGAAAGAACGCGCCGGGAATGGTGTGCGGATCGGACTCGAAATCGATCGTGTGGCGCAAGTCCACGATTGCGACCTCCTCGCCCGCGTCGATCTTCTGCTTCAATTCCTCAGGGGTGATGCGATTAATTCGTAATTTTCGGATAAACCGCCGGCGCTGGAAATACTTCCAGCCGAGATAAAAAATCAGGCCGGCCGCCAGCAGCACCAGGAGCCATGTTCCAAATCCCAGAGCATAATCCGCGACGCTTGCCAGTTGATGGCTGAAGGCGAAGCCCAGGCCCACGAAAGCGCCGATGTAAGCGAGCGCCCCCGCCGTGTCAAACAGCAGGAAGCGCCTGCCGCGCATTCCAAACATGCCCGCCATGGGCGGCGCCGCCACGCTGAATCCAGGGATGAACTTGGCCACCACCAGCGCATTCGAGCCCCAGCGGGCAAACAAGTTTTGAGTGTTTCGAACACAAGAGTCCGGCTCAAGCGAGACACGGCACAAGATGCTGAGCACGCTTGACCCTTTGAGCCTTCCGATCTCATACCAGATGCTATCGGCCAGGAGAGAGCCTGCCACGGGAAGAATAAGAACCCACGGCAGCGCCAAATCCCCGGTCCCCGCCAGCGCTCCGCCTGCCAGCAGCAAGGGGATGGAAGAAATCGGAAAGCCAAACTGCTCGGCAAACACCCAGACCGCCAGAACCGCGTAGCCGTGATGTATGAGGAATTCGATGGCTTTATCCATCGCGGATATTCCTCCCGGCTCACCTCAGGGAGATTATGGCGCAATTCTTTCCCAAATTCTGCGCCAGCATAGCGCTTAAGCGGCTTGCGTCATGGGCCTTATATTTCTTTGGATGATTTCACCTTGCTGAAATGTCCAGGAATTTTATCCTTCACGAGACTCTTGGAGGAAAATCGAGACTCATGTATTCTGTTTTCCGATGCCCAGAAAGAAAAAGTTTCAGCTTGGCCTGGTTCAGATGGCCTGTACGCTGGACCCAGCCCGGAACCTTCGCCGGGCAGTAGCCGGGATTCGTGGATCTGCCCGCAAGGGCGCCGCGGTCGTTTGCCTGCCGGAGCTTTTCAGCTCCAGATACTTTTGCCAGAGCGAGGATCATCATGCCTTTGACTTGGCCGAACCCATCCCCGGCCCCACCACCGAAGCTCTGAGCGAAGTGGCGCGAAAGGCCAAAGTCGTTCTGATCGCCCCGGTGTTTGAGCGCCGGGCAGCCGGCGTTTACCATAACAGCGCCGTCGTCATCGATGCCAATGGCAAACTCGCGGGCCTCTACCGCAAAATGCATATTCCCGACGACCCGGGCTATTACGAGAAGTTTTACTTCACTCCCGGCGACTTGGGTTTTCATGCCTTCAACACCCGCGTAGGGCCTGTCGCGCCGCTGATTTGCTGGGACCAGTGGTACCCGGAAGCCGCGCGCCTGGTGGCGCTGGAAGGCGCGGGCATCATCTTTTACCCCACCGCCATCGGCTGGCATCCCCATGAAAAAGAACAGTACGGAGTTGCACAGCGGGACGCCTGGAAAACCGTTCAGCGGGGCCATGCCATCGCCAACGGGGTTTATGTAGCCGCGGTGAATCGAGTTGGATTCGAAGAAGGCGCGGACGGAGGCGGAATCGAGTTCTGGGGATCTTCCTTTATTGCCGACCCCCAGGGAGTGGTCATTGCCGAAGCCTCGGCTGACCGCGAAGAGATTCTTCTGGCCGAGATTGATCTTGATCACCTGGAAGACGTCCGGCGGAATTGGCCGTTCCTTCGCGACCGGCGGATCGACGCCTACCAGGGCATCGAGCGCCGCTACCTTGACCGGGAAGCAGGAAAAGCATAGTGGTGCCGTCACCCTCTGCCCTTGGCTTTCGTCTGCCTGCGGAGTGGGATCTCCACGAGGCCACCTGGATCGCCTGGCCGCACAATGTGACGGACTGGCCGGAGCGGTTCGCGCCCATCCCATGGGTCTACAGTGAATTTGCCCGCAAGATCACGCCGGGCGAGATTCTGCGCATCATCGTTCATTCCAAGCCCCATGAAGCTCGCGCCCGGCGGGTGCTCGCGCGCGCGGGAGTCGATCTTGCTCGCGTCGAATTTTTTCGCTTTCCCACGGACCGCGGATGGACTCGTGATTCTGGCCCCATCTTTTTGAGGCGACCGGCTTCATCCCGCGCACATCCGGCCCAAAAGCGGGCTGCCAAAGAGCCGCGCCGTATTTCCGACGTGGCTGTTATCCGTTTTCGCTTCAATGCCTGGGCCAAGTATCCCGAATGGCGCAAGGACGACGCCATTCCGGAGCGCGCGGCCCGGGCGCTGGAACTTCCGTTGCTCGAAGCCCGCGCAGGAGACCGTGACTTGGTGCTTGAGGGCGGAAGCATTGACGTGAACGGACAAGGGACGCTGCTGAGCACGGAAGAATGCCTGCTCGATCCGAACGTTCAAGTGCGCAATCTCGGCCTCAGCCGGCAAGAACTTGAAGCCGCCTTGCGCGACAATCTGGGAGTCCGCAACATCCTGTGGCTGGGCCGCGGCATCGCCGGAGACGATACGCACGGCCACGTGGATGATCTCTGCCGCTTCGTCAACGCGAAAACGGTGGTCCTTTGCACTGAAGACAATCCCAACGATGCGAATTATCAGGTGCTCGAGGAAAATCGCGAGCGCCTCAAGGGGATGCGCCTCGAAGATGGTTCGCGGATTGAAGTTGTGCCGCTGCCCATGCCTGCTCCGCTGCACTTTGACGGCCAGCGGCTTCCGGCAAGCTACGCCAACTTTTATATCTCCAACGCCGCGGTGCTGGCACCCACCTTCAATGACCCCAAGGATCGAATCGCCCTGGGCGTCTTGTCGGAATTGTTTGCTGACCGTCCTGTGATCGGAATTCATGCCGTCGATTTAGTCTGGGGACTTGGAACCATCCACTGCCTCACCCAGCAGCAGCCCGCGCTCTTGTGAACGCCTGCGCCCCCGCGGGCTTGCACCCTGCCAGGCTGTGGACTTTGATAAAAGCCCAGGGCGTGACCAACGCCAAAGGCTGGTAAGGCCCCGCGCGGACTTTCAACAGTCTGCAAACCTGCCGATCCTTACCGATAATAGAGCCCATGGACCCCAATAGCTAACCACGTCATGTCCATGGGCCTATCCGCAGCGGGAATGTGCTAATCTGGGCCGAGAAGCGGGTGGGAGCTGTGGATGGCCGATAGCGCCGAGCGCCGGTAAAAGTTTAGAGCGTCATTCCTGGAAACTGCCTATGAAGGTTCTGATCACAGGGTCGAGCGGGCTGATTGGTTCCGCGCTGACCTCTGCCTTGACCGTTCAAGGCCA
This sequence comes from Acidobacteriota bacterium, assembly GCA_021828245.1. Lineage (GTDB taxonomy): Bacteria > Acidobacteriota > Terriglobia > UBA7540 > UBA7540 > JAKCCV01. The sequence continues at coordinate 3,073 of JAKASC010000081.1, read as the reverse complement.
CCAGGTGGTTCGTTTGGTGCGCCGGACGGTGAACGGCGAGGAGGGCGTGGCAAAGTGGGACCCGGCTGCGGGAAAACTCGATCCCGCCGTTTTTGAGGGCGTCGATGCGGTGGTGAACCTTGCCGGAGAAAGCATTGCCGCCGGCCGCTGGACGCCGCAGCGCAAAGCCCGGATTCGCGAAAGCCGCGTGCCGGGGACCAGGCTTCTTTCAGATACAATGGCGCAATTGGCGCATCCGCCCGAGGTGCTGGTTTCAGCCTCGGCGGTGGGGTATTACGGCTCGCGCGGAGAGGAGGCGCTTTCTGAAGATGAACCGCCCGGCGCGGGCTTTCTGCCGGAGGTTTGCGTGGACTGGGAGGCCGCGACCGAACCTGCAAAGCAGCGCGGGATTCGGGTGGTCAATTTGCGCATCGGCATGGTTCTGAGCGGCAAGGGCGGGGCATTGCAGCCGATGGCGGCAGCCTTCAAAATGGGCGTGGGCGGAAGGCTGGGCAACGGCCGGCAGTTTATGGCCTGGATTGCCATCGACGACCTTGTCTCAGCGATCATGTATGTGATTGCAAAAAATGCCCTTAATGGTCCAGTGAACGCCGTCGCCCCAAGCCCTGTGAGTAACCGGGAATTTACCAAAACGTTCGGCAAGATTCTGGGGCGTCCCACTGTTTTAGCAATGCCCGCCTTTGCTGCCCGGCTGGTGTTTGGAGAGATGGCGGACGCGCTGCTGTTGGCAAGCGTCCGCGTTGAGCCTCAGCGCTTGCTGTTTGGCGGGTTCGTGTTTTGGCACCCTCAGCTTGAGGGCGCTCTGCGGCACGTGCTGGGAAAGGTGTATAATTGACGGATACGTTGGGAATCCAATGCGAATCAAGGTTTTATTTTTTGGATTGACTCACGACCTTACGGGCCTGCGGGAGGATCATGTGGATCTCGAAGAAGGGCGCGATCTCGACCACCTGAGGCGCTTGTACGAAGGGCGATTTCCGCGCCTGCGCGAGTTGGCGGGTTCCGTGTTGCTTGCGGTGAATCAGCAGGTTGCGGATAGCGCGTTCCCCTTGCAAGAAGGCGATGAGGTGGCATTTATGCCGCCGGTCAGCGGCGGCTTGTGCCAGGATGTTTATCGGATTACCCGCGAGAAAGTTTCTGCGGCGGCGCTGGCCGAGTCGCTTAAGGACCGCCAGGACGGAGCCGTGGTGGTTTTTGAAGGCATTGTGCGCGAGCAATCTCACGGGCGCAGAACGCTGCACCTTGAGTATGAAGCCTATGAGGCCATGGCCCTTCGCAAGATGGAAGAAATCGGCGAGGAAGCGAAAAACAAGTTCGATATCCAGAACCTCGGAATCATTCACCGCATTGGAAGGCTGGAGATCGGCGAAACCAGCGTGGCGATTGTGGTGACCGCCGCGCACCGAGAGGCCGCATTCGAGGCCTGCCATTACGCCATCAATCGGTTGAAGCAGGACGTCCCCATCTGGAAGAAGGAGTATTTTGAAGATGGCGGCGTGTGGGCTGCGGGCGAGCGCCGGGAACAAGTGCTTGTTGAGAAGGAAGGATAATCGCGCTTGGCGCGAGTCCATGAGCATTGCAGCCTGGCCTAAGAGTTGGGCAAAGGGTCTATCAAACAATGGAGAACTTTTTAGATGTAGCGGTGGGAGTGGCGCGCGAGGCAGGGGCATTCCTCAAACAGTTTTCAAAAGGGCCCATCGAGATTTTTTACAAGCGGAAATCAGACTTGGTGACGGAAGCTGACCGGGGCTCGGAAGCGCTGATCCTCGACCGCCTTCACAAGCACTTCCCGGGCCACGCCGTGGTTGCTGAAGAAGGCGGAGGCGCGGACACGGGCTCCGATTATTGCTGGTACATCGATCCGCTGGATGGCACCACAAACTTTGCGCATGGCTTCCCGGTTTATTGCGTGAGCATCGCTCTGGCTTACCGGGGAGAAGTCATCGCCGGGGTGGTTTATGACCCCAGCCGCGAGGAACTTTTCCAGGCGGAACGCGGCGCGGGCGCGTATCTGAACAACCAGCGGATCAGAGTTTCAAAAACCGCAAATCTCTCCGAGGGTTTGCTTGCCACCGGCTTTCCGCCCTTCGCGACAAACCACGATCTGAATCTCCAATTCTTTTTCAAGCTGACCCGCCTTTCGCACGGAATCCGCCGTCCGGGCGCTGCGGCGTTGGACCTCTGCTCGGTGGCGGCCGGACGCTTCGAGGGCTTTTGGGAACTCAAGTTGAATTCCTGGGACAAGGCCGCCGGCGCTTTGCTGGTGATGGAAGCCGGAGGCCGCGTCACCGACCTTGCAGGAGACCCTTTTAGTCTTCAGCGGGATGAGATTTTTGCCTCCAACGGCCTGGTGCATGACGAGATGCTTGAAACCTTCTCGGAAATTCTGGAAGAGTACAAGAAGGTTGAGTGCGGTTAGGAACACGCTCGATATTCTTTTGCGCCCGTAGCGTTCAAGCTTCCGGGCGCGGGGAAACAGGATGAGGACGCTCAAGGGATCAAAGCGCTACGCGAGACGTCGCGGACTGATCACGCTGTCGCTTTCAGGACGCGAAGCCAGAGTTCCCTTGTCGGGGCGGTCACCGGGGCCGGAGATCACGCAAATGGACATCCATCTGCGGCGGCTTGGCCCGGCGCATGACGGCTTGAAGATTGTCCAACTCACCGACATTCACCACAGCCTGTACACCCCGCTTGAAGATGTGGAGCGGGTCGTCAATCTGACTAATCAATTGCAGCCTGACCTGATTGCGCTGACCGGCGACTACGTGACGTTCTCGCCTTCATACATCGGGCCGGTGGCGCAGGTTCTAGGCAAGCTCAGCGCCAGGCTGGGAGTCTTTGCCGTCCTGGGGAATCATGATTTCCAAGTGGACGCTGATGAGATGACGCGCGCGCTTGAGGCCCAGCAAATCCGTGTGCTCCGCAATTCCCACTTTGCCCTCGACACCGACCATGCGCCGCTTTGGCTGTTGGGAGTTGACGACCTGTGGTGGGGCGCTGATGACCTTGAATCCGCGGTGAAGCACGTCCCCTCGCACGCGCCCAAGATCCTGCTTTGCCACAACCCCAT
>JAKASC010000080.1 GCA_021828245.1 Acidobacteriota bacterium | reverse complement strand
ACGCTCTTGCACAGGGCCTTCAATCTCGCTCGTCGGCAGACTCCGCCGAAAGTGCGATACGTTCCCTACATCCCACAGCTCAAAGAAGACAACGTCCGAAAGGGTTTCCTTGAGCACCCCGAATATGCGGCGTCATGCCAGGCATTACCTGACGAGGTGAAACCCATTCTCACTTTCGCCTACTACACTGGCTGCCGACGGGGAGAAATCCTCTCCTTGCAATGGACCCAAGTCGATTTAGCGAGGAGAATCGTCCGGCTTGAGCCGGGGACTACGAAAAACGACCAACCGCGCAATCTCCCGCTCGTTGCCGAGCTCTATGAAATGCTCGCAATACAAAAAGACATTCGCGATTCAACGTAGTCCGACTGCCCTTGGGTTTTCTTCCGAGGAGGCAGACCGATCCGTGACTTCAGGGGGGCGTAAGAAGCGGCGTGCAAAGCTGCCGGCCTCGCCGATGCCGAGGGAAAGCCCACGCGAATTTTCCACGACCTCAGACGGACCGGCGTTCGCAATCTCGTGCGCGCCGGAGTGTCGGAACGAGTGGCTATGCTGATTTCGGGTCACAAGACTCGATCGGTGTTCGAGCGTTACAACGTCGTCAGCGAGCGCGATTTGCAAGAGGCCGCGCGTCGGCTCGAAAACTACATCGAAGAGCTAAAAGCGATCGAGGGTCAGCCCGCTTTGGGCACACCTAAGGGCACACCTGCACCATTTCGGGGCATTCGCAGGCATTTCGAAAATTGTAAGTCGTTGAATGCTAGAATACACGTTATGCGAAAGTGGCGGAATGGGCAGACGCGCCAGACTTAGGATCTGGTCCCGCAAGGGGTGGGGGTTCGAGTCCCCCCTTTCGCACCAGAATATCCACCCACTAAAACCCAAACCCGCGCCGCTAGGCCAGATTCTCGCGCTCCCCGCAAACCGCCCCGGGGGGAAATCCGCCCACCAGAAAGGAAAAGCATGTTCCGCAGAACGGAAAGATTCCTACGCCTAACCCAGAACGGCGCCAAACTGAAGCTCGCCGAGCTCACCGAGGAGATACTCAACCCCACCCCCTAACTAGTGGGTAAATCTACCCACCGGAAAGGAGTAGAAATGAAGAAAGCCATCCTCGCAATGTCCTCCACGCTCCCCGGCTTGCTGCCTCCCGCTCGGGCGCAGAACCATCGGCCGTCGGGTTCCACGGTCCGCTTCGAGGGTTACCTTATCGAGATTTAACACCTCACTTCGCAGTCGTCACAAAATCCAGCGATGGCCCCGCTCGGCAGAATGTCCTTCCATGGAGTTGGCAGTCGAGCCGTTAAGAATTCCTACTGCGCTTCGGGGCAGCCTGTCTCCCCACGCCCGATTTTGGCGCTCGGCTTGGTGAGTCATCAAGGAACGGCCATGAACTAGCGTGCGGCTGGCCTGATGTGTTATGGTGGCAGTACCGGGGTAGCTTTAGGACGCGTCGAAGCGAACAAGTGTCCGCGGCGGCGAAGTCCATTCTCGAAGGAGGAAATTCGCATGAATAAGATCATGGTTTCACTTGCGGGGCTGGTGTTGGCGGCCGGGATTTGGTTACCGGCAAACGCGCGGGCGGCGGGAGCATCCGCGGCCCGACACGTCTATTATGGAAACATCAGCGACTCGATGTGCGGCGCCAAGCACATGATGGGCAACGCGCGCCAATGCACGCTTTCGTGCGTCAAAGGCGGGGCGAAATATGTTTTCGTGACGGGCGGTCGAGTGGTTAAAATCGCCAATCAGAATTTTGCGAGCCTCCCGCGTTTTGCCGGAGATCACGTGAAGGTCATTGGCACGCGCCATGGCGGCAGCATTACCATCTCTCAAATTGCACCGGTCGCCTCGCGTCGGCGGAAATAGCGGGTCGTCGGGGCGCAGTTCTGGATGACGCAAGTCGGGGCACAGTTGGAGTCCTCTCGCTGTGACCACGGAAGGCTAAAATTGGGCGTTGTTCACCTCGACAACGGCCTTGAAGCATTGGGCGTCCGATGCCAGTCGGGCGAATTGCTCAGGAACTTCCACCAAAGGGATGCGGTGCGTAATCCACGCCGAGACATCGAGTGCCCCTTGCTCCATCAGGTCAATGAGCCGCGGAAATTGATGAACGCTGTTGCGGGAGGCCAAGAGCGTCACTTCGCGGCGATGGAAGAGCGAATCGTCGAGCGCCACCGAGTCTTGCGTTAAACCGACAAATACGAGACGACCTCCGTGCGCCACGCGAAGCAGGCTCTGCGCCATGGCGCCTGCGTTTCCGGTGGCATCGAACACCACGTCGGCGAGCATGGAAGGCGCTTTCTCGAGGGTGGCAAAGCCGAACTGCGCCGCCAAGGCCCGACGCGCGGGGTTGACATCGAGCAGCTCAACCTCCGCACCCGCCAGCCGCGCCGACATTGCTACCGCCATGCCAATCGGCCCGGCGCCTACCACTAACGCCGTTTCTCCGCGGCTGACGCCGCTGCGAGCCACGGCGTGTGCGCCCACCCCGAGCGGCTCGACCAGCGCCAGTTGGTCCAAGCTGAGCGTATTCGACTTGTGGAGAGATGCAAGCGGTAGGGCCATCCACTCCTGCATGCCGCCGTCTTTATGAACGCCCAGCACCTCAAGCTTCTCGCAACAATTTGTTTTGCCCCGCCGGCAGGCGCGGCATTCCCCGCACGACCGATAGGGCTCGAGGGCGCAACGGTCGCCCGGCACGAGACCCCGTTCGTTCGGCGGGCACTCCACAATTTCCACACTGAACTCGTGGCCTAGAATTCTTGGAAAGTTAAAGAACGGCTGATGCCCAGCGAAGGCATGCAGGTCGGTACCGCAAATGCCGACGCGATGAACCCGTACCAGGGCTTCGCCGGCGGCCGGCACCGGCGGCGGAACCTCGCGCATCCGCCAGCGTCCGGGCTGTTCCAGCACCAATTGCTTCACGGTGTCGAATCCTTTCCCTCATTTACGAGCCGCAGCAGGCATCCTCACCGGGTGATGCAGCGTCCGCCGTTTTGCTCAGCGCCGCGCCGCATCGCGGGCAGGGCGGCAATAATTGCCCTTTTTTCGCGGCGAGCGTGTGACCGCATTGGGAGCAACGATAAAGCCCGTCTTCCGTCACCAGGCAGAGCGCCATGGCTGAACCTCCCCTTCTTCCGTTTTGCCTCATTGTATCCTCAATGTCTTCATCGAGTGCCGAGAATCGGGGTTACATGGAGAGGAACCTCCGGCTGTCAAGAAGCCCAGCAGCTTCTAAAGAGCTCTCAACCCCAGAGTTGACTTCGGGTTGTCAAGGTTCTTCGGCTCAGTGTAAGTTCTCAAAGCATGGGGCAAGCTCAACGCAACCTTCGACTGCTGATAGCCTATGACGGCACCGACTTCTTTGGCTGGCAACGGCAGCCCAATCGGCCCACCATTCAAGGGCTGCTCGAGCAGAGCCTGAAAGTGATCTTGGATGAAGAGGTTGTTCTTCACGGTTCGGGTCGCACCGACGCCGGCGCGCATGCCGCCGGACAAGTGGCCAATTTTCTGACATCCTGCCGTATTCCTTGCAGCAACCTGCAAAAGGCCCTGAACGACGCGTTGCCCTTTTCGGTGCGCATTCGCCGAGTGGACGAAGTGGCGGCGGACTTTCATGCCCGCTATTCCGCTCGCTGCAAAACCTATCGCTATCGCATCAGCCAGCAAGCGGTGTGCTCGCCGTTCGTTGCGCGATATGCTCATCATTATCCGTACCCGCTCGACGTTGGGAGGATGGATCGGGCGGCACGGCTCCTCGAAGGCACGCATGATTTTACCTCGTTTGCGGCTGCTGGCGATATGGATGAAGATGAGCCGGCAAAAAGGGGCAGCGCCATTCGGCAGATCTTCCAATCGCGAGTGACGGTGAAGGAGAGGCTTCAACTGGTTGTTTATAGCGTCCAAGGGAGCGGCTTCCTCCGCCACATGGTGCGGAACATCGTTGGCACGCTGATTGAAGTCGGCCGCGGGAATCTCGCTCCAGAGGAGATGGCTCGAATCCTTTCGGCGCGCGAGCGCTCTCTCGCCGGCCCTACCGCACCGGCTCGCGGACTCTGCCTCATGAAGGTCGAATATGACTGAGGTCGCGGGACGCAGGGCTTGTTGAGAACACGTCACCTTTCGTCCGAAACCGGCGGGGAGCCTTGGTCAGCGGTTGACCGCTTAGTAGAATTTGCCCGTGTAGTTGGTGGGATTCGCAAGTTTACCGGAGCAGAGCCGATCTATAGTAGGGTCGCAACAGGGCTCCGAGTTTTCTCCGTAGCCGCACGACCAGCCGGAAAAATCGCCGAGCGTATAAAGGCCGACGCTTTCGTTCGGCGCCAGCGGTAGAACCAACAGATTGTAATTGCCGGGGGGAACACCCAATATGTTAAACGTTCCATCCGCATTCGTCAGGCGATCCATGATGACGTTGCCCGTGGATACATCCACAACGAGCACTTGGGCGGCAAAGGCTCCCGTGCCAGCCAACTCTACCGTTCCCGAGAGTTCGCCGGTCGAAGCCGCAAAGTTTGGCGAAGGATAAAGAAAGGCAATGCCCAAAAGATCGTCCAAGGATAAGGAGGTGCGATTGCCGGCAGCCGTCGTGTCGCCGAAAGGGAACATCACGGCGTCCGCCAAGCCACTATGATCCAAGCCCAGCAAATGACCAATTTCGTGCAAGGCAACAGACTCCAAGACAAACTGATTGGAGCCTGGGGAGAGTGAGGTTGTGAACTGGATTTGAGGATTAAACTCGATGTCGGCGTCAACCAACTGCGATGGAAGCACGCTGGTTTCTTGCTGGCCACTGCACGAATAGGTGGTTCCAGCCGGTGAAACCGTCGAGACTTCGGTAAAGGCTATCGTGCCCGTAGGAAAGTCCGCCGTGTTCGTATCATCGAAGCCGATGACGTTTTGGCAATCGTTGGCGTTGGGAGCGGTGAGGCTGCTTGTTCCGGCATCGGTGGCCTTCAAATCCGTCAATACGAGGTTGTTGAAAGGTGCCGGCGTGCTTTCCCACATGGAGAACGCATTGTCAATGACCTGTTGGACCGAACCACCGCCCGTGGTTGAGATGTTGGAGCCGGTCGTGGGGTTGACGTAGTAGGTGACGCTGTCATTGGGCCATCGGCTCGGCTGAGGCGTTCCACTCACGTCATCCTGAAACGGATTATAAGCCAGGGCCATGCAGGAGACGGAGAACAGGGCAACCGCCAACAACCATCGCCTGGCTACCGATGGGCAATTCATCGTTCCTCACCTCACCTGAGCAATCATGGAGCGGCCGAGAAGCTGGGTGTTGGCCGGCTGCTCGCTCGTGGCCTGGATCCTGACGCTCTCGCCGCGGATCGTGACTTCATTCCAGAAAATCTGCCACTGTTGGCCGACCCGTTGCGCCAATCCCTCGATGCGGCTGCCGGCAGGAATCACGACGCCATGGCTCGGGAATAAATCCAATAGCGTATGTCCTTCGATCCCAAAGCGTCCCACGCCACGAAATGATGTCCGGTCAATGACCACGGGAATCATCGTGCCGGGAGGAATCGAAATCGGCTGGGAGAGCACGCGGGTAATGGCGGCGTCGAATTCGCCCAAGGTGGGCGTCGGGCCAATCTGTTGGCTTTTTTCTCCGAGCGGCAGTGTCCCAAAGGGCAGGCCGAGGCGCGCCACTCCTGTTTTCCCGCTAAAGACGCGGTAGGCCCCTTGCGCCATGCCGACAGGAAGATAGCGTCCCTTGGGACCCGGCTCCAAAAACAGGACATACTGGCCGGTAGGACGAAAGTGGACGGTGCCCGGAACCAGAACGTGGAAATGACCGATCGTGCCACCGGGTTGCTGAATCACCACCGTTGAAGAGGGATGGCCCTTCAGCGTTTCCTCGACCGAGACCGTCGTGAAAGTGAAAATTCGTGTGTGTTGGGCATTCCAACGGGTCACCTGCGAAGTGACCTTGCCCCGAACGATCACCGTGGCCGCCTGCGCAAGCTGGGCTAAGCTCATGTGGACCAAGGTTGTGGCATCGCCCGCCGAACTGAGAAGAAAAGCCGCGCACAACGTCAGCGTCGCTACGCGGGGGCGCCGCGAGGTGAACCACATCGGGAAAGAATGTCGAAGCAGCCGAGCTTCCCGCAGGACGAGTTTGCGCAATTTCATCCTCACTGAGTACACCCTGTCGCCGGACAGATCCGGATCCCTCCAGGGAAAGCCGCCAACTCGCCCGCAGAATCCGTCACCATGAGGTTACGCGGACCTACCGCCGCGTCCGGCAGGACAGAAATCTGGAATGTGGCGCAAGGGTAGGCTGGCGTTCCTTTGGTTGCGCAGTACTGAACAGTGGTTGGAATAACGTTCACATCCGTAACATTCGAGGGATGGCTGACGGTAAACGTTGTGCCGGAGACGATTCCCTCGCCCACGACAAAGAGTGTGGGCGATGAGCCGGCGGTCACTTCCACACCCGTGCTTCCTGCCGTGCACGTGCAGCCCAGGCAAGGGCAGATGCCGACCGCAAAAAGGGACAAGGACGCGATGGTCAGCGTGGCCGAGGCGGATTTGGTGGAGTCCGCTTGGCTCGTCGCCGTTACGGTAACCGTGGTACTGGAAATCTGCGGGGTGAGGTTGAGCGTGCCCACAGAAACGATCGAACCCCCGGCGCAGGAGCTTGGTTGTGAAAAATTGCAGTTGGTTCCTCCCGCAGCCACGGAGAAGGAAGTTGGCGCGGTTGCGAGCGGGTTGGGAAGAGGGGTGGGGCTTGGCGCCGTGTAAACACCGCTGGAGGTGATGGTGCCCAGTTGTGCGTTGCCGCCTACCACGGGGCTGATTCCCGGAGCACTGACGCTCCAGGTGACGGCGGTGTTGCTGGTTCCCGTCACCGTGGCAGTGAATTGCGCGACTCCCTGAAATGGCACATTTGCCGAGGACGGAGAGACACTGACGATAATGGGCGGAGGCGGACTGCTGCCGCCCCCACTACTGCTGCTACTGCCGCCGCCCCCACCGCAGCCGACTGCGAGCGTTGTCAACACCAGCGTGAGGGATGCCAACGGGACCGTCGGTCGCCGCCATTTTTTTGTCTCTCGATTCACGCTCAGCGCCTACCTCGTTGCCGGGAAAAGCATCGCCCGCCAGCGCTCACCCTGCCGCGTATCCCCTCCCGCTTCCGTTCATCGGGACAATGCTACATTGAAGATGACCGTCGCGCAAGCCCTGCGGCTTAGGCCACCGGCGCCTTCCGCGATAGCGTCCCGACAACGGATTGCCGTTTTGGTTAGGTCGAAGGTGGAAGTCCGCCGCTCTTCACAGCATCGGGTTGCACGGCGGGTAGTTGGCGGGAAAAAGCGTCAAAAAACTGTTGGACCATTTGCTGCGCGGCTGCTTGCATCATGCGCTGACCCACAGAGGCAATCATGCCGCCGATTTGGACCTCGCCCGAATAGCTTATGAGGGTTCCGCCGTTTTGCGCGGTCAAGGAAATGGTTCCCTCGCCCTTCAAAAAACCGCCCGCGCCCTTCCCCTCAATCTTCATCCGGAAACTCTCCGGCGGCAACGCATCCAGAATTTGCACGCGACCCTGATAAGTTCCTTTAACGGAAGCAATGCCAATTTTGAGCGTCGCCTGGTAGCTCCCGTCGGGTTGTGGGTCGAGCTTTTCACAGCCGGGAAGCGCCTGAGCAAGGGACAGCGGATCCATGAGGCAGCGGTAAACCACCTCGCGCGGCGCAGCGAGTTGACGAGACCCTTCGACTTTCATGGCGAGAAATCGCGGTCGGCGCGCTCAGGCGTTGGCTCTTTCAAGGGCCAGTTCCAAAGCCCGCCGCACATAGACCGAGGCCAGATGCTTCCGGTATTCGGCGGAGGCAAACAAATCCGAATTCGTTTGCACTCCGTCGGCGGCTCGAGCTGTGGCTTCGGCTAGGCGTCGCGCCGTGGGCGGCTTTCCCAGGAGTTCGCGTTCGACCGCGGCGCCCCGATAAGCCTTCAGTCCAACCCCGGTCACTCCAATGGCCACGCGCTCCATGTGCCCGGCCTCATTTAACCCCAGGCGCACGCCGACTCCCACCACGGCAAAGCCGGAGGCCGGTTGGCGAAGCTTAAGGTAGGCGTCTCCGGCCCGCCGAGGGAGCGGGGGCAACCGGACCGCCGTCAAAATCTCTCCCGGCGCGAGCGCCGTGGTCATCAGGCCCACAAAGAAATCTTGCGCGACGATCCAGCGTTCGCCGCCCGCGCTGTTCGCCTTTATCTCCGCATCGAGAGCCAGAATGGCCGCCGGCCAGTCCGCAGCTGGGTCGGCGTGAGCCAGACTCCCTCCCAGCGTGCCAAGATTGCGAACTTGCGCGTCGCCGATTTCGCGCGCTGTTTCGGGCAGCAACGGACATTTTTCCCGGAGCAAAGAGGAGGATTCGATTTGAAAGTGGGTGGTCAGCGCGCCAATTTCAATCCAGCCGTCCGATTCGCGAATGTACCGCAGTTCGTTGAGCCGCCCGAGGTCAATCACATGGCGAGGCGAAGCCAGCCGTAGTTTCATCATGGGAAGCAGGCTGTGGCCGCCGGCCATCATTTTCCCCTCCTCGCCGAATTCGGTGACCAGCCGCAGGGCCTCTTCCAGCGACTGCGGCGAGTGATATTCAAACGACTCGGGAATCATGGTGAACTCCTGGCGTAGGTTGTTTCCGGTGTGTCAAACTCGGTTCACCTCATACGGCCTGGGGCGAGCCGCCCCTCAAGACTTGCCAAATTGTTTCCGGTTTGAGCGGCATATCTATATGCCGAACGCCGAACGGCCGGAGCGCATCCATCACGGCATTGACCATGGCGGGCGTGGAGCCGATTGTTCCCGCCTCGCCCACTCCCTTCACGCCCAGCGGATTGACCGGAGTTCGGGTCTCGGTGTTCGCGGTTTCAAACCAGCAGAACTGATGCGCCCTCGGCGCCGCGCAATCCATTAGGGTTCCCGTCAGAAGCTGGCCGTTTTCGTCATAGACGTGCTCTTCCCAGAGTGCTTGGCCGATGCCCTGAGCCAGCCCGCCGTGGATTTGCCCGTCCACCAGCATGGGGTTTAGGATGCGACCGCAATCGTCCACCGCAAAGTAGTTTCGCAGCTTTACCTCGCCGGTTTCGTTGTCAATCTCGACGACCGCCACGTGGGCGCCGAAAGGATAGGTGTAATTTGGCGGCTCAAAGACATAGTTTTCAACCAACCCCGGTTCAAGCCCAGGCGGAAGTTGCTTGGCGAAATAGGCTTCTCCCACCACCTCGCCAAACTTGACGAACTTGGAAGCGTCTTCCGTTTCGATTTTGCCATCGCGGAAGACCAGTTCGCTCGGCTTCACTCCCAGCTTGACAGCGGCGAGGCGAGCCATTTTTTTCTTAATGCGCTGCGTGGCGTGATAGATCGCCGTGCCGCCGACGGCCGTGGTGCGGCTGCCAAAGGTGCCAATGCCCATCGGGACTTGGTTTGTGTCGCCGTGATAAACCGTCAC
>JAKASC010000079.1 GCA_021828245.1 Acidobacteriota bacterium | reverse complement strand
ATAACTGCCCTATCGTCATCTCGCCGAGCGTGTTATATTCGGCGTGTTGGCGGGCCTGTAGCTCAGGTGGATAGAGCATCTGCCTTCTAAGCAGAGGGTCGGGAGTTCGAGTCTCCCCAGGCCCGCGCTTTTTGCGGCCCTTGTCGCGCTGAGGTGCGCGTCCCCGGCCGTTTTTGTAGCGCTGAGGTGCGCGTTCTTTGCGCTCCTCAGCGGCTCTTTTCGTTGGCGCGCCCCACACGGCCCTTGTAGCGCTAAGGTGCGCGTCCCCGGCCGTTTTTGTAGCGATGAGGTGCGCGCTTTTTGCGCTCCTCAGCGGCTCTTTTCGTTCGCGCGCCCCACACGGTCCTTGTAGCGATGAGGTGCGCGTCCCCGGCCGTTTTTGTAGCGCTGAGGTGCGCGCTTTTTGCGCTCCTCAGCGGCTCTTCTGCGAATGGAAGGTGAATTGACTTCAGGGTTGCGCGCCCGCCTCATCGGCGGCCAAAAAACAATCCACGGCCGAGGTTTGCGCCGCCGCCGCGCCTTCTGACGGCGAGCTAAACGGCCCCGACCACACCACGCCGAACTGGTGGTTTGGCCCCTGATCGTTATTCCAGATGCTCTGGGCGTTGGTGGCGAGAAAGCTTGCATAGGACGATTGCGGCTGTGCGGCATTGAGAATCGCCAAGTTGCGGACAAAGATGCCCTTGAACTGCACGCCGTCGGCCCCACAATTCGGCTCGCACGCATCGTGGAGGATCCCATTCGAGTCCGTCAGGTGGGCGATGGCCGCCTGCGCAATCGTCTGCGCCTCCTCCAGCAAGGTGGAATTCCCTGTCAGTTGCGCGAGCGCCGCCAGACCGCCCAAAATCACGCCCTGATTGTAACTCCACACCGTCTGTCCATTGTTCTGGCAACTGGAAGGATTCGTGCTGCTGATGCTCAGCCCGTCGTTAATCAAATTCTGCGCATTGATCATGCCGGATTGGGAGAACCATTGCCATTCTTCCTGCGCCCAATTGAGGTCGGCGGTTTTGGCGCTCGGATCGCTGACCCGCTCCGCCAAGTTGGCCGCCACATCAAGAAACAACTCATTGGCAATCGCATTTTTATACGTGTGCGTTTTGTTCCACCAAATTCCGCCGCCGCAGGTGCTCGTATCCCAGCCCGTCGTCATGTCGGAAAAGATCTCCTCCGCCATGTTGAGATAGCTCGCGTTCCCCGTCACGTCGTAGGCTTCAATCCATGCGAGCGCCCACCATCCTTCGTCGTCATAATAATTGGTCAGAAAGCCGCCGCTCTCATTGCGCGTAAACGTGTTGGAAATCACCGGGAGATACTCCGTGGAACCGCTCAATTTCGAATATTCCCCGAGCACCGTGATGGAGTTCGCCGCGTTCCACCAACCCGTCGTCTGCCACAAGCCCGTCGTCGAGTCGTACCACGTTTGCAGTTGCTGGATGCCCAACGCCGCCGCTTGGAGATATCCCGGCATGGCCGGCGGCGGGCTCGGCAACGCCGGCGATCCGCCCGAGCCTCCACCACATGAGCTGAGCGCCAGCACCGCACCCGCCAGCATCATCCATTTGCCCTTAGAAGCTCGCATGGTCCCTCCTTGACCCTCCCATTTTAAGGGAAACTCCGCCCCCCGCGCACGGGAATCCGCGGTCGCGCGGAGCCGCCCACCCTTTGCAGTCTTTGTAGCGCTAAGGTGCGCTTCTTGGGTAGCGATGAGGTGCGCGCTTTCTGCGCTCCGGGTAGCGATGAGGTGCGGGTTTTCTGCGCTCCTCAGCGGCTCTTCCCGAGGTAGCATCTTTTGCGCTTTGTTTTGTGGAGGCCGGCAGGTAGCGATGAGGTGCGCGCTTTTTGCGCTCCTCAGCGGCCCTTCCTATGCATTGCCCCGCGGCCTTTGCGGGATTCGCCCGCCAACCCGTAATGAAGACTCACGAGCCGCAAAGGAAGCCGACGCGGCTACCTTTGTGCTACCCTGCTTGTAACATCTTTCTAGCGCTGAGGTGCGCTTCTTGGGTAGCGCTGAGGTGCGCGCTTTTTGCGGTCCTCAGCGGCTCTTCCCGAGGTGTCGTCCTTTACGCTCCGTTTTGTGGAGGCTAGGTCTTGTCCGCCAGGTTCCGTTGTGGTATGTGTTCTTACCGGCCCTCGGGTAAATCATGCCAACCGCTCCGTTTGATGTTTATCGCCGACAGATTCAGCGCGAGCTTCAAGCCGGCAATGCCACCGAGCACACTCACCGGCCGGCGCTGAAGAGCCTGATGGAGTCGCTTGCCCCCGGCATCGCGGCCACCAACGAGCCCAAGCGCGTTGAATGCGGCGCGCCCGATTTCGTGGTTTCCAAGCAGGCCGCGCATGGCCCGCTCACGCTCGGCTACATCGAAGCCAAAGACGTGGGCAAGGACCTTGATGGAATCGAAAAGTCCGATCAGATGAAGCGGTATCTCGCCGCGCTGCCCAATCTAATTCTCACGGACTATCTTGAGTTCCGCTGGTACGTGAACGGCGAGCGTCGGCAATCCGCCCAGCTCGCGCGCGTTGGAAAGGGCGGCAAGCTGACGCCGGAGAAAGGCGCACCGCAATCGGTCAGCGATTTGCTCTCCGGCTTTCTGGCCCGCCAAGCCGAACCCATCAACAGCCCCAAAGAGCTTGCGCTTCGCATGGCCCGGCTGACGCACTTCATCCGTGACATGATTGTGACGGCCTTTGAAAAGGACTCAGCTTCCACCACGCTCCGCGAACTCCACGCCGCGTTCGAAAAGGCTCTGATCCCCGACCTACCGATTCCTCAGTTTGCAGACATGTTCGCTCAAACGCTCGCCTATGGTCTATTCGCGGCCCGCGTCAACCACCAAGGGCCGATAGGCTCATTCAAGCGATTGGGCGCGGCATCGGAGATTCCCAAAACCAATCCTTTCCTCCGGCGTCTCTTTGAAACCATCACCGGCGCGGACCTGGATGAGGAACCTTACGCGGGCTTTGTGGACGATCTGACGCAGCTCCTGGCCGACACGGACATGCAGGCCGTGCTCGCCGACTTCGGCAAGCGCGAGGCCCGGCAAGACCCGGTCGTCCACTTTTACGAAACTTTTCTCGCGGCCTATGACCCGAAGCTTCGCGAAGCGCGCGGCGTCTATTACACGCCGGAGCCGGTGGTTTCCTACATTGTGCGGTCCGTGGATCACCTCTTGAAAACTCGCTTCGGCTGCCCGAACGGCCTTGCGGACACGGCCACGGTTAAATACGAAAGAGAGGAAGAAACCGCCGGACAGGTGAAGAAAGTTAAAGCTACATCGCCGCGTGTTTTGATTCTTGACCCGGCTTGTGGGACCGGAACGTTTCTTTACACCGTGATTGACCACATCCGAGCC
Source organism: Acidobacteriota bacterium (assembly GCA_021828245.1). Classification (GTDB taxonomy): domain Bacteria; phylum Acidobacteriota; class Terriglobia; order UBA7540; family UBA7540; genus JAKCCV01. The sequence goes on along the minus strand of JAKASC010000079.1, from coordinate 6,261 downwards.
GAATTCATGCGCCAAGGAAACGCAGGCATGTGGTCGGGCTACGTGCGGAATCACTTATTGCCGCGCATTTTCGGCTTCGAATTGCTGATGGCTCCCTACGCCGTGGCGCACTTCAAGTTGGGAATGCAGCTCGCCGGGCACGATCTCACCCCTGCCCAGCGTGAGAAATGGGCCTATGACTTTTCGAGCGATGACCGCCTGCGGATTTATCTCACCAATACACTTGAGGAAGCGGAACGCCGGGCGCAACTGGAATTCGGATTCTTCCGCACGCTAACCGAAGAAGCCAACGCCGCTGTCGAGGTCAAGCGCGATTTGCCCATTCTGGCGGTCATCGGGAACCCGCCATATTCTGGCCACTCGGCCAACCGCAGTTGGGAAATTAAAAACGGGCGAAGGGTTCCAACCTTCATCGGCAAGCTCATTCAGGACTATTACAAAGTGGACGGCCAGCCGCTGGGTGAGAAAAACCCCAAGTGGCTTCAGGATGATTACGTGAAATTCATCCGCTGGGGTCAATGGCGCATCGAGCAAACCGGCGTGGGCGTACTCGCGCTTATCACCAATCACGGCTACCTGGACAATCCTACTTTCCGGGGAATGCGCCGGCAATTGATGAGCGCGTTCACCGAAATTTACCTTTTGAACCTTCACGGCAATTCCAAGAAGAAAGAGAAGTCTCCCGACGGCTCGCCAGATGAAAACGTCTTCGATATTCAACAAGGTGTGACACTGGGCATCTTCGTGAGGCAGCCTCGTGGCACGGGCGTCCCTGCCGTGGGGGGACATGGGCAAGATGGCCATGCCACCCCACGCGCGCGCGTCTTTTACGCCGACCTGTGGGGTGTGAGGGAAGCGAAATACCAGACGCTGCTCGAAATCGACGTGCAACACACAGGATGGAAGGAGCTTGACCCACAAGCGCCTTTCTACATGTTTGTCCCGCGCGACATGAATCTGAGCGTGGAATACGAGGGCGGATGGAAGGTTACGGACACATTCCCCGTGAATGTGCTCGGGTTTCAGACCCACCGCGACCCGGTTGCTGTTGCCTTCGATTGGCATGCCCTACGCGCACAGGTGGCCTCCTACCTTGGAAGCGCGCCTTCGGAGAACGAATGGAAGGAGCACGCCCGGCGGTGCAACTATCGACCGTTCGACTCACGGGTCGTCTACTTGAGTAAGAGGGTTTCCGACCGCCCCCGCCCCGAAGTGACGCGCCAAATGTTTCGAGGCAACATCGGCCTGAACCTCGTTCGGCAGACGAAGGCGGGCGTGTGGACGCATGCGCTCGTCAGCGACAAGCCAACCCCAGCCGTCTTCCTGGAAATTAAGGATGGCTCTTCGATTTTCCCCCTTTATTTATATTCCCCCGCGCCAAAGGATAGGCAGCCCCAGCTAGGGGTCCAGGGCTCGCAGCGCGTCGAGGGTGCAAATACCCGAAGGCCGAACCTCAGCCCGGAATTCATTGCGGACATGGAAAAGCGGCTGGGGCTGAAGTTTGTTCCGGACGGGAAGGGCGATCTGAAAAAGGAGTTTGGGCCGGAAGATGTTTTCAATTCCATTTACGCGGTGCTTCACTCGCCCACTTACCGGAGCCGCTACGCGGAATTTCTCAAGAGCGACTTCCCGCGCATCCCGCTCACTTCGGATGTGAAGCTATTCCGCGCGCTTTGCGGTTTGGGCGGAGAGCTTGTGGCGCTGCATCTGCTCGAATCGCCGAGGCTCGAAAAGCCCATTGCGCGGTATCCCGTCAAAGGCTCGAATGTGGTTGAAAAGGGTTTTCCGAAATACATTGCTCCCGGCCAGCCAGAACCGGGTACAGGCAAACCGGTGAGCGAGGGCCGCGTGTACATCAACCGTAGCACGGGCGTCCCGCCCGTGGCCGGACATGGGCAAGATGCCCATGCCACGGGGCAATACTTTGAGGGCGTGCCGCCCGAAGTCTGGAATTTCCATATTGGCGGCTATCAGGTTTGCGAAAAGTGGCTCAAGGACCGTCGAGGTCGCACGCTGACTTACGACGACCAGTTGCATTACTGCAAGGTCGTCACCGCCTTGAAGGAAACCATCCGCCTGATGGCGGCAATTGACGCGGCCATCCCCCAATGGCCGATGGAGTGAACCCCTTGGCCACAAGCCAGGTGCCTCCATCCGCTGCCGGTCGTCCCCACTCAAACCGACGCTCTCACATCTTGTAGCGCTGAGGTGCGCTTCTTGGGTAGCGATGAGGTGCGCGCTTTTTGCGCTCCTCAGCGGCTCTTCCGGCATTCGACCGCCGCACCGCGCGACGCGCCGTCAACAACCAACGTCTATCAAATCAACTCAAACGCCGCAAAGGAAGCCAACCGACGGCTACCTTTGCGCTACGCCGCTCCGCCGCGGAGAATCCAGAACTGGCCCGCGGTCAGCCCCCACCAGCGGTTGGCGAAAGTTTTTGGTATCATGCACCGGTGCCCCTATCGTGGAATGAAATTCGGCATCGCGCCATCGCCTTCTCCAGGGAATGGACATGCGTCCAAAGCGAGCGAGCCGAAAAGCAGACCTTCTGGAATGAATTCTTCAACGTTTTCGGGATTCCTCGGCGGGCCGTGGCGAGCTTTGAGGAGCCGGTCAAGGGAATTTCGGGGAGATACGGGTACATTGACCTGTTCTGGCCGAAAGTGGCACTGGTCGAGCACAAAAGTCTCGGCACAGACCTCGGCAAGGCCGAGTCGCAAGCGTTTCGCTACATCCAGGATCTCGTAACGCGGTGCCGAGCTTTCCTCTACGCTCCTACCGCCCAACCACGACAACATCGCCGCGCTGTGAGCTAAGACGTGAGAAGGGCTCCTGTACCGTGGTAGAATCAAGTAGAAGGAAGGGCCCTAGGCCCCTTACGCATGGCGAATAACCTCAGCATCGAGAAGTTGAACTTCGGCGACAGCGCTGCCGACCATGAGGAAGCCCTTTCGAACTACTTTTACCAGAACCAGCTTTTCGACAGCGCCTGCGAGCCTCGCATTTGCTTGGTGCTGGGAGAGAAGGGCGCCGGCAAGAGCGCAATTTTTCGAATGATGCAGGACAAGAGCCAGGACATTCCTTCTCTGGCGAACCCGAATTTCTTCGTCGGGACCCTGGCAAACCTCCGGGAACACTCTCAACTGTTGCGGACGAAGCTGCCTGATCACTTCAGTCTCGTCACCTTATGGAAGTTTTACTTCGCAAGCATCGCCGCCCTTAAGTTGTTGGACACAAACACCGGAAGGGAGGGCGAGTTCCTCCAAAAGTTTGTCGATCACTGGGAGCTGAACGCCCGAAGATTCCCGACGTTCCTGGGCAGCACGGTCAGGTTGCCCCTGAAGATCGTCGAATTTGAAGCGAGGCGGGCGGGATCAACCCCACCTACGCCACTGCAACTCCAGGAAATCTTTGCGGTTGCCAATCGCGTTCTCGCTCAAAACTCCAGCACCCTATGGATCGCCCTCGACGAGCTTGACAAGGTGGCGATAAACGGCAACGGGTCTAAGGATCGCTCCTCCGAGGCGCTGAGCGCGCTCATGCAGGTCCACTCAGAACTGTTCGCACTCGACCGAATCCGCTTCAAGTTCTTCATCCGGTCCGACGTCTATGAAAGTCTCACGTACGTTGACAAAGATCACTTCACGAATTCGATACTGCGCCTTAGATGGGAACCAGAAGATTTGGCGATTATGCTTGCATTGCGCATCAGAGCCTCGGATGGGCAGAGCATTGGGACGCTTAAATTGAAAGAAGCGATGGCTCTCATAAACGACCTGTTCGACTGGCCGCAAGGAGTCGCCAGTTTCGATGGTGCCCTTAACGAACTCCGGGATGGGAGGAACCTCGTGACGCCCCGAGATCTCCTCAACTTTGCAATCAATGCTACGCAAAGCCAGAGGCGTTTTAATTCCCTCGGAACTCACCGCCCGCAGAAAGTCATTTCCGCCGCCGCCGTCGAAGAGGGGCTCAAAGGAGCAAGCCAGGCGAAGTTAGGGGATTTCCTGACTACCTTCCCTAACGTCTATAATAGCTTCACGAACCTGGCAGGCCATTCTTCTTCAGCCCTTCCTCGGAACGAACTGCAGAGGGTCCTGGGCATCCGTGACGACATAGATCTGAACCTTGCGTTGGAAGAATTCTGGCGGATCGGGGCGATCGGCAAAAAGGGAAACAAGCCCGTGCATCTGACCGGCGAGTTCTTTGTCCCGCCGATTTACAGAAGGGCCCTTAATTTGGAAGGGGTTTGAAACCATGAACGAAGAACAAAGCAAGGAGAACGCTGCAATCCAGATGGGGGATGAGCCCGTCGTAGAGGGCTCGGACAAGGAACAGCCCAAGACCCCCAAGACAAAAGTGAAGATGCAGAGCACGTACGCCCTTCCGGCGTCATCCGCCGAAGCGCTGTCGAAAATCTTAAAGGCATACGTCATTGCCAGCAAACAGGGCGAGGTCCCAGTCAAATACTCGGACGTGGCGGCGGTGTCCGGAGTTAGCCCGGCTACTGTCAGTAGAAACAACTCCTTCCTGTCCGAGTCCGGCTTTATCGCCTCCGACCGATACGGGTACTATAAACCTAGTCCCGACACGACCCAGTTTGCGAAACAGGCGCCGTGGGACGAGAGCGGCGCCAAGCAATTCATTCGGAGGCAAATCGATCACACCTGGTACGGCGAGACAATTCGGCAGCTGTTTCAGATGCACAATACCCTAACGAAGAGCCAGCAAATCAAGGCGCTTGGCATTAAATCCGCCCCGGACCAATCGGACGCCAGCAAGCTGGAGCTTCTCTTCGACTTTCTGGTCTACTTCGACTATGTGGTCCCCGACGACGAGGGAAACTACTCCCTTCGCCAAGCGGAGGCTGCTGAAAGCAAGGATGCAGTGGACGGCATGATTGAAGCCGTCATGGCGGCCGAGAGCCCTATTGCCGGATCTCTCGGCGAACCGACCGGAGGAACGCAACCCGGCCTGCTTCTCCCCCACGTGAACCTGAACATAAACCTAACGCCTGCAACGACCGACGAGGAACTGGAAGCCCTTGTGAAGAAGGTGAAATTCCTCCTTGACTCCTTGCGGCGAGAGACCTCCTAGCTTCCCGGCGGGGCAGCGAAACCCGCGGCCCTTCGGCCGGTGGAGGCCGCCGCGCAAGCGGTTTTAGACGCGCGCAGGCAATTTCCCGATGCCACGCTAGCTGACCTTTAAGACCCGCTGGCGATGCCGCCCGCGCTGGTCAAGGCTCACGCCGCGCTCGACCGCGCCGTTGACCTCTGCTATCGCCCGCAGCCTTTCGAGAGCGACCGCCAGCGCGTCGAGCACCTCTTCGCGCTCTACGAAAAGCTCACCAATCCCCTTCTGCCCGCCGGCAAGAAAACACGTTCTAGGAAACGCTCGGGCTAGACCAGCACCGAAAATATTTCCTTACTTCCCGAAGCGGCCGCCGGTTGTCCCCGCTCAAACCGACGCTCTCACACCTTGAGCGCTGAGAGGTGAGCCTCTGGGGTAGCGATGAGGTGCGGGTTTTCTGCGCTCCTCAGCGGCTCTTCCTCAAACGCCGCAAAGGAAGCGAAACGGCGGCACCCTTTGCGCCACCGCACTTGGTCCACGATGACTCAGATAATGCTGCCGATACAATGTCTTCGTCTTCTCGATCCGCGCCTGCCGCCCGGCCAGACCGTCCAGCGCCGCATACAAATCGTCTTTTTCGAAATTCCCCAAACCCAGCGCACCGCCGACAACAGCGAACCTTGGTGGGCCACATGGGCCAACGCCAAAAACAAGCCCAGTTTCGCTAACCGACTGTGACCAAACGCCGCCGCGGTGCATAGCGCCTGCGTCATCCGCTTTAGCACGAACGGCTGGCCGAAGAGAGAGCCGAGTTGAGAAGCAGGCGGAAGATGGCATATAAAATTTTAAAATGATGTGCTAAGTGACTGAAAATACACAAAATATAATACTTGACAATTAGACGCTAAATCATGATAATTCTAATAGACTAAGATATTCTAAGGAGGTAAACAACCATGGCGATCGTTCGATGGGAGCCGTTCCGAGATCTGATCACGACTCAGGATCGGCTGAACAAGCTTTTCAATGAGACTTTTTCCCGCTTCTTTGACGAGGGGGATCTTGGTTTCCAGGGCTGGTCTCCGGCCGTAGACATCTATGAGACGGACGACAGCGTTGTGGTGAAAGCCGATCTGCCCGGAGTGGACCCGAAGGACATCGAGGCCCGAATTCAGGATGGCACGCTCTACCTGA
>JAKASC010000078.1 GCA_021828245.1 Acidobacteriota bacterium | reverse complement strand
AGATTTCCTTCCTGACCGACCCCACGGATGCACGGCTTCTTCGAGAACCGGCTTATCGCCAACAGATTGCCGAGGCTCTTTATCGAGGTGTCGTCAAATATATGCGGACGCTGGGAACCATGACCATCGCCGAGCAGACCCATCATGCCGATCCGCCCCCCCGTCACCACCCGAAGGCCCAGGCGCCGCGTTCCAAAGACCCGCGTAAAAAATTCTGATATCCTAGGTTCGTGAGGCACACCCTCCCTTTGCTGGCAGGTCTGTGGCTGTGCGTGGCTCCCTTCCTCTTGATGGCCGCGCAGCAGCCGACTTTTATAGAACTTGAGCCTCCGAAAATTTGGCAACGGGTTCGGTCGGAGAAGCTCCGCCTCGGCCAAATTCAAAGATGGGGCAGCATTCCTGCCGTGGATCGCGAATATGGCGTCAAGGAAGTTCGGTTGGAGACGTATGAGCACAATGGCGCCCAACTGCAAGTCGCCGTCGAGAAGGCTTCTGATCCGGCTGCCGCAGACGGACTCCTCATGTTCTACGAGACCGCCGAAATGCGTCCCGTGCCGGGAATGAGTCTCGCCGTCAGGGGTCCCGACGGCGCGTTGATGAGCCGAGGTCGCCGTTTCCTCCGCGTCCTCTCACTCCCCCGTGCCAAGCTTGCTGGCGGCGAGGTGCGCTCCTTGTTGATGCAGTTAGGAGGGCCTGAGCCCGGCGCCGGAACACTCCAGATGTTACCCCCTTCACTGCCGAGTGAGGGGTTCATTCAAGGTTCGGAGAAGTATCTCCTAGGGCCTGAAGCAACCCAACGCGCCCTCCCTTGGCTTCGCCTCAAGCTGATTGACTTTAACCTCGGTGCCGAAATCCAGAGCGCCGCCTACGTGCGAGACGGTGTCCGGCTCGACTTCCTCATTATCAGTTACCCCACGCCACAGCTCGCGCAGGCCGCCTTTGAGAGCTTAGAAAAGGGACTCGGACTTAATCGCACCCCGACGTTGCGCGGCAAACGAAGCGGCGCGTTTGTTTTTCTCGTGCGGTCGCATCCTGCCAATCCGGTGCTGGCCGAAGCCTTGATGCACCAAATGCAAGTTAAGAAAACCGTAACGTGGGATCAGCGGTTGCCACGCGGTCAGCCAGTTGATTTGCAGGTCGTCAACCTCATCTTGGGCAATGTCATGCTGGTTTTGATTCTAGCGGGCATGGCGGTGCTCGCCGGGATTCTCATGGTGATTCTCAGGCGGCTGCTTTCTCGGTGGTTTCCGCAGTCAGATTGGGCGCAGCAGGGCGACGATTCATTCATCCAGCTTAAATTGCGCTAGAGTTTTTGAACGATGGATGATAATCTCCACCACACCGTTGATTTCCGTTCGAGAATTCGTCGTAAACATTCTTCGCATTTCATTTCGAATGCCCCCGAGAGTTCCCGGAAGGGAGACCCTGCGTCATTTAACTGGCCTGTTAGGAAGAATCCAGTGAGCAAAAGCGTGGACAACTTTTTCGTGGTAAAATGACGCGGTGATTATGTAACTATAAGAAACTAAATGTCTTATATTAACACTTTGGCCGCAGATTTCTCTTGACAAGGCTTGTATCCATTCATTACACTCCAACCGAGTTTAGGTGGCGGAGCGCGTTCGCCATTCTAATCTCCTCTCGGTGCTCACCCACGGGATCAGAGTTGTTACTGGCCCCGTCGGGTGAGCATTTTTATGTCGGCCGGCGTAGCTCAGTCGGTAGAGCAACGGTTTCGTAAACCGTAGGTCGGGGGTTCGATTCCCTTCGCCGGCTCCAATGTTTTCAATAACTTGTGGGGTATCTGGACGATTTACGCCGTAAAGTGGTTGCGCGGGGGTTGCATTTTTGGTTGCATCCAGCCGGTCAACCCATTCGATGTTGCCACCAGGGATCAAGTGTCCGTAGGTGTCCACAGTCACCTGAATCGAGCTGTGGCCCATCTGCTCTTTGACGTAAGCGAGACTCGCCCCGCTCTGAATCAGCAACGAGGCAAACGTGTGACGCAGCGCGTGGAAGGTCACACGCTTCAACCCCGCCGCTTTCAGGCACGGGAGAAAATCGCGGTGATAGACGTTCGAGCCGTCCAGCGGACCGCCTGTCTCTGAAGCGAAAACGTAGTCTGAGCATCGCGGCTGGCCGCTCTCATCCCAGGGGCCGCGCTCAAAAGCTTCCATCATCCGCTGGTCGCGGAGTTCCATCAGCGCCCGCCAGAGTTCCTTGCTCATATCCACCCGCCGCCGGCGATGGTTCTTGGGGTCGCTCTCTTCTCCCCGCACCCGATTCCGCCGCACCAAGAGGTGCCGTGTGGGGTCGCTCTCGCTCTCGCCGAAATGGATATCGTCCCAGCGAAGCGCCAGCAATTCGCCCAGCCGCAAGCCGGTACGCAAGGCCGTCAAAAACAGCGGATAGCGTTCGGGCCTGAAATCCTTCGCCGTCGCCAAGAATCGCTCGGCCTCTTCCCGCGTCAGAAATTCCCGCTCGCGCCCCTGCGCCCCTCGCCGTTTTGAGTGTCCAAGCCGCATGGCCGGATGAATGGTGAGATGCCCATCGTCCAGGGCGTGGCTGAGCACGGCGCGCAGACAGGCGTAAATGTTGACGACGGTATTTTGGGCGAGACCCGAAGCCGCCAGCTCGGCCAGATACGCTTTTACCGCTTGGCGGCTGATCTCCTTCAGGCGGAGATGTCCAAAGCGGGGCGCAAGGTGAAACTTCACTATCCCTGCATAGCTCTCCGCCGTCGAACGCTTCAGGTTGGGCCGAACGTGGCAGGCAAGCCATCGCTCGGCGTACTCGGCGAAGGTCGGCTGCGCCGGCTCGGCGTCCAGGCTAAACGTGCCGAGCGCCAACCGATGCTCGATTTCGCGCCGCACTTGCTCGGCGGCTTCGCGGCTTATCCCCACGCACCGCGCCTTGCGCTGGCCCCGCCAGTTGATATAGACCCACCACTTGCCGCGCCGCCGGCGAAGTTTCACGCTCATCGCCTCACCCTCCTCGAAACTTCCCCGACCACTTCCTCCACCATACCACTCAAGTCAAGCCGCTCGACTCGATGTCGCTCCAGCCAGCGGTCAAACTCGACGCGGCGCACCAGAATTTTCTTGCCGACTTGCACGGCGGGCAGCGGGTCAATCGGCGAGTGAATCCAGGTGCGGAGCGTCCGCTCGCTCACTGCCGCGTACTGCGTAAGGCGGCGCAAATCGAGCCATTCCCGCGACTCGGTACTCCGCTCGGGCTCCGTGTTGTGTCCTTCATTCGTCATCATCAGGTCCCGTAACCCTGGGCAACCACTCTTTGCGTTGGAGCTGCTTTAGCCGCTTGAGCAGCACGCTGGGGTAGCGCACGCCGTTCTCCGTGCAGAAGCGCAGGCGTGCATCCAGAAACCCCGCCAGCATCTTCGGTTCTGTAGGCCGCCCCGCCTCTACCCACGCCCGCGCAATATAATTTGCCCCCCAGCGACTTTCCCGCGGGAGCCGGTCTTGGTCAATTTCAAGCAGCTCGAACAGGTCCATCTTTCCTTGGTTGGTGGTCATTGTCATCGTCAATCGGTTTGTGGTTTTGCCGTTCGCCTCTGACTCCCCTTTTCAATTCCAAAGGTGACGATGACGATGACAAAACTCTATTACTCCTAATGGATATGACTAAGATTCCCCAAAAAACCAGAACACGGGTCAGCCATTTACCGGGTTCCTGGGTAAATGGGTTTGGCGGCCCGGACCAAGATTTTCCGTGTCACCCTGTACTTGACGGCCAAAATCTTGCCCGCCCGGTCCCGTTCGAAAATTTTTTGCAAATAGCCACCTCGGACCAATTCACTCCTGGCGCTCGTGACCAAATTCCTGCTCAAACCCGTCTCGGCGACGAGGCGCGGCGTGCCGGGCCAGGCGATGGAGTCTTTGTTGGCATAGCTGGCCATAACCGCGCCGACGACCTTCACCTTGGGCGAAAGTGCGGGGTCGCGAAGGAAGCGGCTAGAAAGCTGCGTGAACGCTTCCGCCGTCACTCGCCCTCAGAATCCTTGCGCCGCCCGCATCCCGGAAAAAGCTGCCCTTGCGGCACGCCGAGGGCCTCCGCAATCAAACGGCGCTCGCGCGCGCGCGCGGGCACGCGCCCCTGGATAAGCCGCGACACGCGCGACGGGTGAACGCCCAGAGCACGCGCCAGCGCCGCTTGAGAAAGACCCCGTCGAAACAAGGCAATTTTCAACTCGGTCAAAACTTTGCGCATTCGCGCACCTCCTTGCACGGCCGACATTTTGTTGCTAAGCTCCGTTTAGGTCACGTGAAAAATCACACGCGTTTTCTGAGCCTGGGATGTCACGGCGAGAAACGTTAGAGGGTTTCCTTGGATATCTGCTTCGACGGCCGCCGGTGCGCGCCGATGCAGGATTTCAGCGGTCGCAAGTTCGCAAGCTGCAACGTGCAATCGAGAGAGTGGAACAGCTTGCGGTAATGCGCCCAGCCCGGAATATAGAAAGCGCCGTAAGGTCGCTACAGCGCGAGAAGAACCAGTGGTCGGTGGGGACAGTCTGGCGGGTTTGGAGGAACCCTGGCCCAACCGGGGGCGCGGGCTTCCGGCGAATGCTGACGAACTCTCGGGAAAAGTGGGATGACGAAGACAAACGCATTTATCTCGCGGTCTGCATCGCCCGCCATCTATGGCCGGGGAAAAGCGCCTATGCCGAGGTTCAAAGGCGGCTTAAAGCCAACGGGGACCACCGAGAGGTAGAGGCGCTTAGGCAGAAGGTGCGCCGAGAGCGCGCGCTTGCCGAGCGGATGGGTGAGCGGTCGGTATGGGATTTCACCATCAAGAAGTACTGTGAGTTCCGCAACATGGAGCGGGTGAAAGGCGGGAGGCTCCCCGCCGATTTAGTGATGACGCTTGCGGAAACGAATCTTCTCCAGAAAGTCCTGGGTGTGACGGTGGTTCACAACCTTCCACAAAGGAGGCGGATAAAATCGCATGGTTGAAAGTGAAGTTGTCGAAGCGGTGCGACGATGGTTTCGAAGGGACTACGGCCCCGGACAGTATTGCGATGAGTGTCAGTTGCGTTCGGGCCGGCGCGCCGACCTGATTTATGTCCTGCGGGCGGACTCTATCCACGTCGTTGAGGCTAAAGCAGCGGCCACCGCGTGGCGCACCGCCTTCCGCCAGTTGCGGGATTATCCCGCCAACTACAGGTGGTTCGCGTTGCCAGAGGATGAATACTCCCCTCACAACACGTTCATCGCGTCCGAGTGCGCTGACCGTGGTTACGGCCTGCTTCTCGTATCCGGCGGACCCGCGCACAGAATTGTGAAGGCGCGCCGAGTGCCTAAGTATCGCCCAGGCCGCTTCGATTGTTCCTGGCCGGGCGCGTTCCAATGTTGAAAGGTGGAGGGTAGGATGCAAAAAAATTCTCAACTCAGATGTTGTATGATCGCAACTTCAATAATTGCTATATGCAGTGCTGTGGCAACGGCATTTGGACAACAACGGAGAACCCTCTGGGTCGCAAAATTCAGCGGGCAGGTCAAGGCGGCAACTGCGATAGCGGCTGTCCAGAAGGCTGACCTCGGCGCACTGCAATACAGTGGCCTATTCGAGAAGATTAGCTCCTTTGCGTCGAACCCAAACCCTCCCGCCGGGAGTTGGGTGCTTTCAGGAATAGAGGTAGGCTACTATGGCGGCAACGTGGTTAAGCGCTCCTTGCTTGGGTTGGGGACTGGACGTGCCCACATCATCATGGAGTACAAATTGCGCAGCCCCCAAGGGGATGTCGTATGGACAAAAAGGGTCAAAAGCGAACCATCACTATGGAATTCTGCGGGGTTAGCGGGCAGCCTTGAAAATCAGAATTCTTCGAGCAAGCAAGCACAGCAGCTAGTGGAGGCGCTCTCAAAATTCTTTCACTCTGCGACAGGGTCGGCACCGCCAGCGGCGGAGCCGAAGCCTTCGCCGGGAAAAACAATTCAAGAGGGGCTTTCAACTATCGTTATCAAATCCACTCCAAGCGCCGCCGACATCACGGTGGATGGGAACTATATGGGCAGCACACCCTCCACGCTGCAACTGAAGGCGGGAAAGCATGTCATCTCCGTAACGCAATCGGGTTTTAAGACGTGGCAGCGTACTATCTTGGTCACTCCGGGAGGAGAAATTACGGTCAGCGCCACTTTGGAGAAGCGGCCTTAAAAGGCGAGAACGATTTATTTTCTAATTGAGTTCGTCGTCAACGACCTCGCGGACTCGCTCTTGAAGTTCCTTGGGGGTCTCCTCGCCGGAAAGTTCGTCGTCAAGGGCATCACGAACCGCCCGCTCAATCTCCTCGCGAAACTCCGAATCGTCAAGCTCACGGCTTGAAACTTCCCCCTCGCCCACTAACTCCGAGAGATAGTTGAAAGCTTCCTGGACGCCTTGGGTGACAAGCTGGGACTTGCGGCGCTGGCGCTCGGCACGCGCCTCACGGGCCTCGATTTGCTTGCACGCCTCGCGGACCAGCCGTTGCACCCTGACGCGCGCGTCGGATTCCGAGATATCTTCCGGCAACTTGGTGAGGGCTTCAAGACACTGGCGCCGCAAGTTACTCTTGTCCACCTCAGTGGCTTTCCAAAACGGGAGTTGTTGCACGGCCCAAGCCGCATCATTTTCGGTCAACTCGCGCCGCTGAATGGCTCGGCGCAAGCCCGCAATCGCTTCTTCGGCGGCGACCCGCACCTCAAACTCTGCTGCACTGGCTGGAATTTTTTCGAGGGCCTCCCGAATGAGTGTTGCGGCCTGCGCCCGCTCTTGCTCGCTCGCGCTCCAGGGCAGTTGGGAGAGGGTGCGATTAAGAACTGCCGCCCGGCGGTCTCGGTTTTCCCGCTCGCGCTCCCACGGCTCCACGGTGGCGTTTATCGTGCGGGTGAGCAGGCTGGCCATACACGGCTCATCACCAACCTGGCGCTCCCTGATGGCCGCCTCGCAAGCTTCCAAAACCTGCTGGCGCTGGACGGCGGGAAGCCAGCGATATCGAAACTGGCCCAGAATTTTTTCCGCTTGCTGAAGCCAGCGGACGCGAAAGGCGGAAAGTTCACGCTCTCGCGCCCGGCGCTCGGCCTCTCTTGCCTCTTGGAGTCGCAACCGCTCGCGCCGAAGTTCGACCGCTTCAGCTTCGCGCTCGGATTGGCGCTCCCTGGCTTCAGCTTCAGCTTCAAGCTGTGCCTGTTCCTCTGCCCGCTCGCGGCGCAGTCGTTCAATGTCATGCAGGGCGCGAATCTCCTGGGCCTGTAGCACCAACTCCTCGACCCGCTCGCGCCGATTCCGCAAGACTGGCGAGGCGCGTGGAGCCTCGCCCTTTTCCTTGTTGCTGCGCCGGGCTGCCTCAAGACCCTCTTGAGTAATCCTCAGATGGCCGCCGGGCGTGCGGAACGCTGCGAGGTCGCCTTCAGCGGCCATGCGGCGGATGGTTGGGGCGGAAAGGCCCAGCAAGCGGCTGGCCTGGGCTACAGTATAGGACTCATGCGCCATAAAGGTTTTTCACCACTTTTTTCAACATTTTTGCACGTTTTTTTCCACGTTTTTTCACGTTTTGAGCCGCCCCGGATTAACGTTTTTACAAGTTTTTCCACGTTTTTTCCGAGATGCGCTCCCGGAACGGCTAAATTTCGCGCCAGAATGCTCTACAACGCGCCGCTGGGCCTCTGCCATAGTGACGTAGGGGCTAAATGCCGAGCGCCTTGCGGACCTTACGGCGCTCCTTCTTGGCCCACTTCCGGGCCAAGTCGAACAAAAAGACTGCGCCCAAAACTGCCAGTGCGACTTGCCCAAAGGTCGGCGCTCCGCCCAATAGCTCATGCTCAATCTCGGCGCGGAAGCCGAAAGCGGGGCTTGTGGCTTGTGGCGTTGGGAATGGCGAATAATCTCCGAGCGCTGGCACGTAGGCGTTGCGCAACGGGTCAAAGGCCATCGGAATGAATGGACGCTTCATCGCCTCCCTCAGCCACTCCCATGCGCCCAGCGTCTCCGCCAAATTTCCTTGGCGAATTTACTGCGGCGTTCGGGCGGTGTTTCGTGAATGACCAGGCCGCCTGCGTCGTGCTCGCCGCGCCGATGCTCCACGGCGGCCTGAACGTATTGGGCGAGCGTCTCGGCGCCCGGGTTGAACTGCCGCGTGCGGCGGCCTTCGCCCGCCCGTGCCATCGCCAAGCCCAGCCGCGTATTGCACGCCTTGCAGAGCCAGCGGAGATTTCCCGGCGCGTCATTCCATTCGTCACCGTCGCGGTGGTCCACGACCAGGAAGCGCCGCGAACCACAAAGGGCGCATCGCCGGGGGCCTGGCGGAGCGCAGTGCTGGGCGCGATAGCGGTGCGCCCGGTCGGTAATGCTATCGCCCCGCTTGCGCCAGCGAAGCCCGCAAGCGGGGACTGCTATTCCCCCTCGTCGTCGTCTTCTTCATCCTCGTCATCGCCGCTATCGGGCGGGGCCACGATGTCGGCAATGTCGTCAAGTTGGGTCTGGAGTTGTTCGTTTTCCTCCTCCAGCTCCCGAATGCGTTCCTCTAATTCCTGTTTGGTCGGCATGACTTCTCCTTTCGCTTCGAGCCTAGCGAACCGGGAAGGCCCGGAACAAGACGAAAAAATCAGGCGTGAATTTCTTGGCGTTGAAAATGGGGGCGGGATTTTCTTCGCTTCCTTAGGTGGGTGCGCGAGCGAACGGCGGATCGAAACCGTGTCATCGCCAGTTGCCGGTCTCCGTCGCCAAGCTCGGCGAAATTGGAAATACACTCCCGATAGACATCGAGCCATGGCGTCCCCCGTTTCCGTAACCGGATGGCGCGGGTGATGGCCTCATCCGGCGGGCGGCCGGGGCCTGGGGGCAAGCCGAGGCGAACCAAATGCACGACGCGATGCTTAAACGCGCGCGGGTTCCGGCTGATTTGGCGAGGGTAGTCACGGCGAAGGGCATCGGTGAATTCGCGGATGCGGCAAGCGAGTCCTTTCACTTGGGTTTCTTTTCGCTCCTGACATCACTTTGTGGCGCAAAGTGGTTGCGCGGGGGTTGCGGATTTTGCCGGACTTGTTCGGAATTTGCCGCTGTAAGTTGTTGATTCTCTTGAGAATCAGTGTGCTTTAGGGATTTCGTAAACCGTAGGTCGGGGGTTCGATTCCCTTCGCCGGCTCCATTATCTTCCCTATCATCACAAGATTAGAGGCTTTGGTCTTCGCGCTTCTGAAAATGCGCTTGGGGTTCGTTCTGCATGAACCGCCCTTGCTTGCGCCGTCCGGCGAGGTTCTGTGCCAAGCGACTGGGCGTCAGCCAATCCCGAGGCCTGACATTGACCTCGAAGTCATTACGCGCCCACGGCTCGGGCGGAAATATGGCGGGCCCTTCTCCATTCATCTGTTTCCGGCGTGCTTGCCTGACCCATTGGGGCTGCGGCTTTTGCGTGCTCTGGCCAATGCCTGACAACTCAGGCTGCCCGATGCATGCTCAGATAAACGTCCAAAAGGCCGACAAGCTGGCGGGGCATCGTACCGCTCTCAAGATAGTCCGTCGCCCCGAGTTCCATCGCGCGGATATAACACCCCATGTCCGCGGCACGACTGGTCACGACGACCGGAGTGCTGAGATGAAGCTCCCGTACTCGCTCCAGCACCCGGCAT
>JAKASC010000077.1 GCA_021828245.1 Acidobacteriota bacterium | reverse complement strand
TTATATTACAGCCCTTGCCGAAATGGCTTGGAATGCGGGCATTGATATTCCGCTTTTCACGTGCTGGACGAAGCAAGCTCGGGAAAATAATTATCCCGCCATGGCTCAGATTATGGACTCTTGCAATTTTTATCCTCGCTGGAACATTTTCCCGGTGGTTCCTCGGGCGCTCGAAACGCTTCGCCGGCAGGAGCCCGATTCGCCCCTTCAAGTCACCGAGTTGCAAGGCGGCTGGTTCGCACGTTTTGGCGGCAAGCTTTCCGTGGAGCAGGAGGGCGTCAGCGCTGCCCAACTTAACCTGTTGACCAAAGTCGTGCTGGAGCAAGGCGTCACTTCCTACAACTACTATATGGGCTTCGGAGGAACGAATTTCGATTGGGCGGCCAAAACGATTACCACCACCTACGATTACGCCGCGCCGATTCGCGAGCCGGGGGGACTGTGGGAAAAATATTACGCGGCGCGCGGCATCGCCGAGTTTCTCAACCTCTACGGCGACGTTCTCACCCGCGCCGAAGCGGTCACGGAAGGATGCTCTTCCACCAATTCTTCCGTCAACGTCAGCCTGCGACGAAACGGCAAGCGTGCGGTCGCCTTTGTGCGCACGACCGCGCTAACTTCGCAGACTTACAAAATGACCTTGCCCGACCCGGCGAGTCCCACCCGTCGCGCCATTCAAATCCCTCGGCAAGGCGAGCTGAGCTTGGCGGCCCGCGACATGAAGATGCTTCTGCTTCAGGTTCCCATCAGCGGCGGCACGTTGCGTTATTCGACGGCTGAAGTGATAGCCCACGGCTCAAACTTCGACCGCGATTTTCTGATGGTTTACGACGACCCGGGGCACGTCGTGGAAATTGCCTTGGCCACCGATCAGGAGCCGCACGTCGAAGGTGACGTTGTCTATCAATACTGGGACAAGGAATACGCCTCGGTTATTTTGGCTGTTCGTGTGGAGAACCAAGAAAAGTTTCTTTGGGTAAATCACCACCTCCTGCTAGCCGTGGTGCCGCGCGAGCGGGCCCTGCGCACCTGGGCGCCCGAATTTACAACCCGGCCGCTCGCCACGGCGGCCGAACACGCGCCGGAGCCCATGCAGGTCCCCTGGATTTCCGATGCCGCCCTGTTATTCGACCATGCCACAGGGAAGCAGAGTCTGCGCGCTGACCTTGACTTCCGGCCGGGCGAGCACGACCTGACGGTGATTCTGCCGCCTCTGCCGGCCAAGTGCCGTGTGGACGGCGTCGAAACGGATTTCCATTACGACCGACATTGGCGCACGGCTCGGCTACATCTCAGCACGCCTGCCGTCCCAATGAGCGCCGTGGAGATTGCTTCCGGTCAGTTTTGGGTGGAGCGTTTTGATCCCAGGGTGGGGCAATGGGAAGCGAGCACCCTCCGCACGCTTGATGGTACCGGCTTGGTGCCTTACGGCTACGTCAAGTACCGTGCCGAGCTTTCCGCCGCAACGGCTTCGGACCAGCTCTTCATTTCGAGCTACGCTGAGGATGAGCGAAAGGTTTTCCTGAATGGCAAGCTCATTCCGGAGTTATCGAATGCTCAAACCACCGCCCAGGCGAGCTTGGCGAACCTGCTCGGTGGCGCAGAGGACAGCGCGCTAGAAATTTCTTACGAGGCATTTGGAACGCCCAATTTTGGTCCCAAACTGGGCGAACTCAAAGGCATTGAGTCGGTTAAAATCGGCCCCGATTCATCCTCGGCCCGCCCCGTTCAGGGGTGGCAAATGGCGCGATTTATGGCGCTGGCGGAGCCGCACGGCCTGAACCCACAATGGTCCCAGGTTGACTGGCAGCCCGCCAAGTTCATGCCATCCATCGGGCAGCCAAGCCCCGTGCCCGCCTTTACGTGGTGCAGATCGGAATTTGAGCTTCCCAAACTTCCGCCCGAATGGTTTGCCCCGTTCCGCCTGACGCTCAAGGCGGATTGCGACGCGCTCATTTATCTCAATCGGAAATTCATCGGCCGCTACGTGACCAAGGGCCCGCAGGAAGATTTTTATCTTCCGGAGCCGTTTCTGAATTTCGGCACCTCCAATACGCTGGTGCTTCTGCTAGCCTACGCGGACCACCCCCGACATCTTCATACCCTGCACGTTTCACCTTATGATGAATTCGTGACTCGCCGGGCGCGCATCGAGTTTGAATGGTGAAAAGAAGTCGGCTGATCGGCGAACAGGTCGCCCAGCGTGCGGGCGGGCCATAGTCCCCAAGGAAAATGAAAAGAATAAAGAATCAAATCGTTGACTCTCGCGCCCGAAGGCGTGCCATCCGTCTGGGATTAATTGGCGTTGGCACGGTGGGCACGGGCACGCTGCGAGTGCTCAAGGAGCACGGCGCGGAAATTGAGCGTCGGCTTGGCTGCCGCGTTGAACTCGCCCGTCTTTGTTCTCGCACCATTCATCAGAAGGACCTCTCGTGGTTTGGGCAGCGCGTTCCCATCACCGCGGATTGGAGGGAGGTGGTACGCGATCCCTCCATTGATATCATCGTTGAGCTGGTGGGAGAGCTTCCGACCGCTCGCGCCATTGCTTTCGCGGCCCTGGACGCAGGCAAGCATCTGGTGACGGCCAACAAGCAGTTGGTGGCCGAGCACGGTCTGGAGTTGGTGGAGCGCAGTCGCGCTCGCCGCCTCAGCCTGGGTATTGAAGCCTGTGTGGCCGGCGGCACGCCTATCCTGCACGCCATCCGCGAGGGCTTGGCGGGCGAGCATTTCGACGCTGTCTTTGGCATCCTCAACGGCACGACGAATTACATTTTGACGGAGATGGAACAGCGCCGTGTTGCCTTTGCGTCAGCTCTGGCGGAGGCTCAACAGAAAGGCTACGCCGAACCTGATCCTACCTTTGATGTGGACGGCCTTGACGCGCGCTACAAAATCGCCATTCTGGCCATGATCTGCTTTGGGCAAGCCGTGCCGGTGCGGGAGATTCCGACCGAGGGCATTCGGCATATTGATGAAGTGGACTTCGCCTACGCGCGTCGCCTGGACCGCACCGTGCGGCTCGTCGGCGTGGCGCGCCGTCGTCCTCAGGGACGCCTGGAAATTTTTGTTCGTCCTTTGATGATTCCGCGCGCTTCGCAGCTTGCGAGCGTCCACGGCCCAACGAATGGCATTATGTTGATTGGGAACAAAGGCGGCGTCACCACGGTTACCGGCCCCGGCGCAGGCGGTGAGCCTACGGGCGTGGCCGTGATTTCAGACGTGGTGGAAATCGCCCGGACGCTGGCTTCAGGCGGAGCCGGTTTGACCCCGCTCGGCTACGCCCTTTGGCATCCCTCCCGTGTCGTTTCGCCGGATCAGGATGTCGTGGCTACCTACTTGCGGCTGGTTGTGCGTGACCGGCCCGGCATTTTGGCGCAGGTGTGCTCCATTCTGGCGCGCCATCGCATCAACATTGATTCCGTGCTCCAGGAACCCGGCATGCCCAAGCGCCATCTCCCTTTTGTGATGACCCTTGAGCCAACCCAAGAAAGGCGCGTGCTTCGCGCCGTCGGTGAAATCGCCCGGTTGCGCTTTCTCGCCCAAAAACCGGTGCTGTTGCCCTTTGCCGATTTACCTTAATTGAGCCGCCAAACGACTCGCGCCTCTCGTCAGCGCAAGCCTCGCCGTCACTTGGCCACTTCAAAGTCGAAGACCATCCCGGGGGTGATTTTGCTGCCTGGGACCGGCACCTGTTCGACCACCGTGCCGGCGGGTGACTGCGGCGCGCTGAGCCGCGTCACCTGAATACTTGTGAATCCGGCTTCCGCCAACTCGCGTCGCACTTCGGCGAGTGGCTGCCCGATAAAGCTTGGGCACAGAAAGGCGGGCGGGCGCGGCCCTAGCGATACCAAAAAATTGAGGGCCGGACTACGCACATGGGTGGCAGCGGGTTGCGGATCCTGAGCCACCACTTCATCCGGACCACCTTGCGGCCAATACACGGAGGCCACATCGCCAATAGTCAGCCCTTGTTGGATGGAGACAATGCGTGCCGCGCGCAGGCTGGAGCCTACCACGTTCGGTACCGTGACTTGTGGCGGACCAAGGCTCACCAGCACGTGCACGAACTGTGCGGGCCGCACCAGCGAGCCTGCCGGCGGCATCTCCGCCAAGATGTTGCCTGAAGGGATTCGATGGCTGTACAGCTTGTCCTCGACCTTCATCTCTAATCCGAGCCCGCCCAGCAGTTCGCGGGCTCTCGCCTCGGGTTGGCCGATGAGGTTGGGCACTTTTTCCACTCGGCCATGCACCGTGAATCGAATGGTGGTGATGGCGGCCACAGCCGCCACGGCCATCAGCACCATGGCCAGGAAAATCAGCCGGAATAGCACTCGAACCTTGTCCCGCGCGCTCATCCTTATCATGATGATGGATGCCAGCGGCTTTATCAAGGTCGCCCGCATTCGGGCGACGGCCGCCGCGGGCCGCCTTTGTGCCTTGACCCTCGCGGCGGAATTAAGTAGGGTTAGGTTCTGCTCTTCATCAGGGCACACGGTGCAATGGCGGATGACGGCTCAACCCGCGTCAGCCACCGTGCAAAACAAAATGAGCCAACCTCGCTCCGGAGCGTGAGCCGTCAACCCATGCGCGTCGGCCTCTTCATTACGTGCCTCGGCGACCAATTCTTTCCGCAGGTCGGAGAATGCACGGCGGCCCTGTTGCGCCGCCTGGGCGTGGAAGTTTGTTTCAACGCCGCGCAGACCTGCTGCGGCCAGCCCGCCTTCAACACCGGCTACCGGCTGGAAGCCCGCGCCGTTGTGGCCCGCAATCTGGAGCTGTTTGAGGACGTGGACTACGTGGTTGCGCCTTCGGGCTCCTGCACGTCCATGGTGCGAGTGTTTTATCGCGAACTGTTTGCCGACGATGCGTCGCGTCTCGCGCAGGCTCAGAAGCTTTCCGCCAAGTTTTTTGAGCTTTCAGAATTCTTGATCAAGGTGCTTCATGCCGAGGACGTTGGCGCGAGCTTTCCTCACCGGGTTACCTACCATGATGCCTGCCACTTGCTGCGCGAATTGGGCGTCGAGAGCGAACCGCGCCGCTTGCTGCGAGCCGTGCGCGGCCTGGAATTGGTGGAGATGCAAGACTTCAAACTCTGCTGCGGCTTTGGCGGAACCTTTTCCGTAAAATTTCCCGAAGTCTCCGTAGCCATGGCCGCCGACAAGGCCCGCGCCGCCATGGACGTGGGAGCTGAATACCTGGTGGCAAACGATTCAGGCTGCCTCATGCACCTCGCCGGATATATCCACCGTCACGGCTTGCCGCTGAAAACCCTCCACCTCGCCGAACTCCTCACCCAACACGAATGACCTCGCCTCGCTATCCCACGCGCGCTCGGCGTTTGAAACGGCAGCATGTGATGCTGTGCTGCTAAACTAACCCCAAAACCGAAGCTCACGCGACGGGACTGAAACGGTCTCGGAACCAAGCTGGGACAAGCAGAGCCCTTGGTTTGTCTTGCATGGTTTTTTGACGTCTGTCACCATGAAGGCCTGGCCATGCGTTGGACAGTATCCTCCGTACCCGCTGAAAAAGTCGCTCGACTGGCTCAAAGCGCGGATATTTCGCCGCTCATCGCCAAGCTGCTCGTCGCGCGCGGAATCGAATCGGCGGAGGCCGCCGATCGTTTTCTCCATCCAAGCTTGAGCCATTTGCACGACCCGAATCTCATGGCGGGTATGCGCGTTGCGGTGGAGCGTTTGCAGCAAGCGATTGCCCGCCAGGAGAAAATTTTGATTTACGGCGACTACGATGTGGACGGGACGATGGCCGTTGTGGTGTTGCTGACGGCGCTTGGCACGCTGGGCGCCAAGGTCGAGGCGCACATTCCGCACCGTCTGACCGACGGTTACGGCATGCGGGTTTCGCAGATCGAGCGGGCGGCCTCGGAAGGCTTCCGGGTGGTGTTGAGTGTAGATACCGGCATCCGCGAACACGCGGAGATTGCCCGAGCCCGTGAGTTGGGCATGGCGTGCATTGTGACGGATCATCATTTGCCGGAGGCCACGCTGCCGCCGGCCACGGCAGTTCTCAATCCGCGACGAAAGGACTGCCCGTATCCCGACAAAAACCTCGCCGGCGTGGGCGTGGCTTTTAAGTTGACTCAAGCTTTGCTGGGGGAACGTCTGACGGGGCGGCAACTTGAATCCTACCTCAAGCTGGTGGCGATTGGCACGGTAGCGGATGTTGTGCCACTGACGGGGGAAAATCGGGTCATTGTGAGCTTTGGCCTGCGTGCTCTCAGCCAACCGGCGCGCCCGGGTCTTGAGGCGCTGCTCAAAGTGGCGGGCTTGTCGGGGCGGCCCATCACGGCTGGCGACGTCGGCTTCCGCTTGGCTCCGAGGCTCAACGCCGCGGGCCGGATGGAGGACGCGCGCGATGTAATTAATCTGTTCTGCGGCGCACACGCCGAAGACGTAAGCCAAATTGCAGAACGATTGGATCATTTGAATCGGGAGCGTCAACGGGTTGAGGAATCCATTTTGAACGACATTATGACGCAGATGGCCAAAGACCCAGAGAAGGCTCAACGGTACTCGCTCGTATTTAGTGGCGAAGGATGGCATCGTGGCGTGATTGGGATTGTGGCGCAGCGCGTCGTGGAACGCTACCATCGTCCCACCTTGGTGGTCGGAGTGGAGGACGGCAAAGGTCAGGGTTCGGGACGTTCGGTGCCGAATTTTCATTTGCTGCAGGCGTTGACAGCTTCCCGCGATCTTTTTGAGCGGTTTGGTGGCCACGCCCAAGCCGCGGGATTTACCATTCCCGTGGACCGCCTGCCGGAGTTGGAAGAGCAATTTGAGCGCCAAGCTCGTTTGCGACTCACGCCCGCCGATCTCGAGCCACACTTGAATGTGGAAGCAGAATTGGAGCCGAACGCGATAGACTGGCCTTTCTATGAACAACTCAAGTTATTGGAGCCTTTTGGGGTTGGCAACCCGACCCCGGTGTTCCAAATGCGGAAGGTTCGACAGGTCTCGCCGCCACGGATTGTGGGAGAAAAGCATCTAAAACTAACAGTGGCCCGAGACGGGAAAAGCCTGGATGTTATCGGCTGGGGGAAGGCTGAGCGCGCCGAAGAAACCAAGGAAACCCACTTAATGGACATGGCGTTCACCCTGGGTGAGAACACATACCAAGGAATCACTTCGATGCAGTTGGTGCTTCGGGACTTTCGGGGCGTGAAGAGCGGTTCGGAATCCGATGCCAAGCGCCTTGAAGAGGAGCGAGAAGGAAGCAGCTCAGGATAATTCCGGGTAGGGGGCCGCGCGGCGGCGAGGCAGAGGTTGGCGGGGCATCGCCATTGGAAGAAAAAAAATGACCCTTGTCGGCTACAAGACCGAGCAACGAAGACGACGGGCGAGGTATCTGGTGGCCTTGGCCGCCTTGCTCGCCATCGGCATCGTAGCCGAGACCTATCGGCGGCGGAACGCCACGCGAAGCAAAGTCGTCACGCCCACCTCGATTCTCCCCAAGGGAGTGCATCAAGAATTGTCTGGTTTTACGTACACGCGCTCGGAGGGCGGGCGCAGGGTTTTTACGATTCGAGCGAAGCGAACTCTGTCTTTACTGAAGGGGCGACGAGCGATTTTACAGGATGTCTCGGTGAAATTCTTCGGCCGCTCGGGGAGGCGTTACGACCTGCTTCGCACCCAGCAAGGCGAGTACGACGGGCGCTCGGGCGATTTTTCGTCCTCTACCCGCGTCGAATTGGAATTGAACGCCGGCGCTCCCAAGTATTCAAGTCAATCCGTGGCGGGGAAGGGCCCGCTTCATTCAATTTATTCGGGCCGAGGCCCCATCCGCATTGAGACCTCGAGGATCGTTTACCGTCACCAAGGCTCATTGCTGGAAACCCAAGCGCCGGTTCGCTTCACTGTCGGGCCGCTTTCCGGCACGGCTGTTGGCATGACCTATGCCACCCGGGCGGGTTGGCTTGAGTTGCAACATAAGGTGAAAGTTACCTTGCACCCGGCTGCGGGTTCTCGAATCGAAGAGCCCATTTATTTGAGCGCCCGTCGGTTCCGCTATGATCACCGCACGGCGAGGGGAGAGCTGTGGGGGCCGGTAAGAATTTGGCAA
Source organism: Acidobacteriota bacterium (assembly GCA_021828245.1). GTDB lineage: Bacteria > Acidobacteriota > Terriglobia > UBA7540 > UBA7540 > JAKCCV01. The sequence goes on along the minus strand of JAKASC010000077.1, from coordinate 1,549 downwards.
GCCGGCCATAGCGCCGTGGCCGGCCGTGCCTGGCTTCGGGTTAATGCGAGCAACCGAGTAACCGATGTGTTGCTTGAGGAGGGGGTTGAGATTTCCCAGCTATCGGCGAAGGGAAAAACCTTCATCAATGCCGACCGCGTGGAGGGTTGGCTTACCCCGAGCACAGAACAGCTTGACCTTTTGAAAGCGGAAGGTCACGTGCGGGCGTCCTCTCTCCGAGGCCAGGCGCTGACCCAGCTTCAGGCTGGCAAGGCGCGAGTTGACCTTGTAGGGGGAAAACCGACAAGCGGTAGCGCCATTGGCGACGTCAACGTGCATTTTGCCACCCTCGCCACGAGACCTTCGCAACTTGCGACGTCGCTGAGCCCTCAACATCGGTCAGAGACATTGAGGACATCGAGGCTCAACTTTATCCTTCGCCCCGGCGGTAAAGCTCTCGAAAAGGCTTCAACGCAAGGCCCGGGGCAACTTATGATGTGGCCAGGGCAACGAGCCTCCGCGCCCGACAAACTCTATGCGGGTCGGTTAGAGTTTCAATTTGATGCGCAGAGCCGGCTCACATCACTTCGGGGTTCGGGTGGGACGCGGCTGGTTGTGCCCTCGACTGGAGGCGCGCGACAGAGCGATTCGCCGGCGGTGAGCACGTCGGAACGACTGGTCGCCATCTTCAATCCGGCGACGGAAACCCTCGCACAGGCGCAGCAGATTGGGGACTTTCATTACACTCGAGGAGATCAGCAGGCGACGGCGACTCGCGCTCAATATGATGCGCTGACTGAAACGTTGATTCTCACGGGGCAACCGCAAGCTTGGAACCCGACCGCGCGCCTCCGCGCCCGGCGAATCGAATTGCGGCAGAAGGCCAAGGCGATGGAGGGTGTTGGCAACGTGCAAGCGAGCTACGCCGAGCCGACACAAGGTTCGGCGTTGCCAAGCCACGTTCTGGCAGATCGGGTTGAAGTTCTGCGGGCGGAAAATCTGATCCGATTTCAAGGGAACGTTCGAGCGTGGCACGGCGGTGATGTCATCGAGGCTCCGAGCCTTGAAATCTTTCGGCAGGCTCATCGAGCCAGCGCAGGCCCGTCGGTTGTATCGTCGTTTCTGGGCGCAGGGACTCTGGGTGCGCTCGACCCATCTGACGCCCATGCGAGCGGGCACGCTCAAGCTGTGACGGTCCGGGCGGACCATTTGGACTATTTTGACCAAGATCGAAAGGCCAGCTATCTTGGCCATGTGGTGATGAAAACGCAAAATAGCGTGCTTCGGGCAGATCGTTTGGATATTTATCTTGCTCCGACAAAAGCCGAGATTACGCGAGCCCTTGCAAAGGGGCATGTCCGCATCACGCAGCCGGGCCGCTGGGCGAGCGGCGATCGAGCCGTCTATTCTGCGCCGACCGGCGACGTGGTGATGACCGGCGGGCCGCCCACACTTTACGACGCCTCGCGCGGCCTGACGACGGGCCGCCGTTTGACTTTCTCCATACGGAATGATACGGTGCGGGTGGATGAAGGCCGTAACTTTACTCGTCCTCCAAGGCCCTCGGTTG
>JAKASC010000076.1 GCA_021828245.1 Acidobacteriota bacterium | reverse complement strand
GCCAATAATGCCCTGTCCAAACTTGACCGAGGTGTTGTCGGGCAAACGCTCATCTTGCCGAATGGTCATCACGGCGTTGAAGGTTTGGGTGGCAGAATCGGCCAGCATGATGCTAAAGCGATGATAATCCACCAGGCGCTTGCTCAGAGTGCCGATACGCCGCAACAGATCATTGAGCACCAGCACGGAACTCAACTCGCGGCTGATTTCGTTGAGCAATTGAAGGGTGCGGGCCTGGCGCAACGTGCGGTTGTAGAGCCGCGCATTTTCAATCGCCATGGCGATGCGCGAGGCCAACATCTCCAGCAGATTGACGTGCTGATCGGTGAAGTAATCCGGCGCATCGGCCTCCAGGTCCATCACGCCAATAACGCGATTCTTCAGAATGAGCGGCACCGCCAGCTCCGACTTCACAGCGGGAACCGATTCAATATACGAGGGGTCGCGGCGAACATCGTTCACCAGGATGGAGCGCTTTTCGAGCGCAGCGCGGCCCACAATGCCTTCGCCAACCTTAATGCGGAGATTTTTAACCACGTCTTCCGGATGGCCCGCGCTCGAGCGAACGCTAAGCTCCTGCGTTTTCTCGTTCAGCAGGAGAATGGCGAAGATCTGATAATCAATGACGCGACCCACCAACTCGGCAATGCGCTTCATCAGTTCATCGAGATCGAGCGTAGAGGTGACCTGCTCGCCGACCTCGATGAGCAGACCGAGCAGCTCGGTGGGGCCGAGCGGCCGGGGCGGGGATTTTGTCGTGGGTTCCGTCATAATAACCTGCACGCACTGCAAGAGGGCGCAACCTTCGCATCAGTCGCCGCCTGCAACCCGCTGGGGCCCAGAGGATCTCCGTTCTCGGTCAGGCAGCCGCTAGCCGGCGGATGAAGCCAGCCATTGAGCCGCCTCCGCAAGAATGGCGACCGAGGCGCTGGTGCCCAGGCGGGTGGCGCCCGCCTGAAGCATGGCCAGCGCATCCTGGAGAGTGCGAATGCCTCCCGCGGCTTTAACGCCGACGCTCGGACCGACTGCCTCTCGCATCAAGCGCACATCGGCAACCGTCGCGCCGGCAGGGCCGAAGCCCGTGGAGGTTTTTACGTCATCGGCGCCGGCTTGCTCGGCCAGGCGACAAGCGGTGATTTTCTGCTCATCCGTCAAGTAAGCGGTTTCCAGGATGACCTTAAGCCGCGCGCCAGCGGCGTGACAAATCTCCGCCACGCCGCCCATGTCACTCTGCACGATGGCCAGTTCGCCGGAGCGGAGGGCACCAATATTCATCACCATGTCAATCTCCTGAGCGCCGGCAAGAAGCGCCGCCTCAGCTTCGGCGCGCTTGACAGAGGGCAAGGTGGCGCCGAAAGGAAAACCAACCACCGTCGCCACGCGCACGGCAGAACCGCGCAACCGCTCGGCCACGACTGGCGTCCAGTAAGGATTGACGGAGGCGGCCGCGAAGGCAAACTGAACGGCTTCTTCCGCCAGACGCTCGACCTGGCCGCGGGTGGCGTCCGGTTTGAGCAGCGAGTGGTCTATCAGACGTGCTAAACGGGAAAGCTCGGGGGTGGAGCGAACGACGGCGGGATCGAGCGAACTCGAGGCCGAAGTTGCCGGGCGCTGTCCCACGCCGGACGGCGTCGCGCGATCCTGTGAGGCGGACGGCCGCCGAGCCAACTCGCGCGCCAAGGTCGCCACCAGGCTCTCCAGCTCCAATCGGGTTAAAACAAGTTCTTCCATCCTCGCTTCGATACACCCTGCCCTGCGCATTTCCATCTTCAAAATTGACGGTCGAGCGCCGCGCCGAGGCGTGAAGCTTAACTATTCTAACATAGCCCGCGGCACGAACCGCCGCCAGCCCTGCCACGAGGGGTAGCAGCAGCGGAAAAAAGGCGCGTGCCCAACGGAAGCGCTCGTATAATAAAAAGCGAATGCTGATTCTCGCAATTGACACAACGGGGGCGGAAGGCGGTGTGGCCATTTATCGGGATGAGGCGCAATTGGCGCTCATCCCCAACACCCGGCCCGCCAATACCTATTCGGTGAGCCTGTTTGAGATGGCGGAGGCGGCGCTCGCTGAAGCAAAACTTCGCCTGAACGACATTGATCTTTTTGCCGCCGCCAGTGGTCCGGGCTCGTTCACCGGCATCCGAGTCGGGCTAGCGGCCATTCAAGGATGGAGCCGCGCGTGCTCCAAACCGGCACGGGGCGTCTCGGCGCTTGAGGCGCTGGTTGAAATCTGCCAGCCGCACACGCAGGTGGCGATTCCGCTGTTGGACGCGCGGCGCGGCGAATTTTACCTCAATCTTTTTCGACGAACGGCGAGGCTCGCCTCCAATGGAAGCCGGTTCGAGGCTGCGAGCGAGGGATGGACGCTACCGGCAAACGCAATCCGTAGCTGGGTTGAGAAAATGGCCTTAGCAGATGTTGAGAACCTCACTTGGATCGCGCGCGAGAGCGACAAGGCGGCGCAAACTCTGCGGCAGACGCTTTCCGTGCCGGGAGAATGGCAAAGGACAGCGGAACCGTTGCTCGGCGCGATTGCCCGCATTGCGGGTCGCGATCTGAAACAGAACCCGAACCCCGACCGGCCTCTCGACGCACTCTACATTCGGCGCTCTGACGCGGAGCTGAATTGGAAAGGCTAAGGAACGCTTGCACAGCGGTGAACCATCAAAAACGTACGGGGCAAACCTTTCTGCCGGTGAAACTCAGAAAGATGAGGTGCGGTGGAGCGAAACCGCCGGGCTCGCATCGCTTCTGAACGCCGTGACGATTCGAGATTTTACCCCCCACGATCTTTCGGCCATCCTTAAGATTCAAGATGAGAATCCCGCGGCGGCGCGCTGGGCGGCCGACGATTTCGCACGCCTGATGGGCGGCGGCCGGGGATTCATTTTGGTGGCGGAAAGCCAAGGCGAAACGCCGTCGAGCGTCACCGGGTTTGCGGCTTATCACTCGATGGCCGAAGATGCAGAACTGCTCAACCTGGCAGTGGCGGTGGAATACCAGCGGCACGGGGTGGGAGGAATGTTGGTCCGCGAGGGCGCGCAAAGACTTCGAAAGCAAGGCGCACGGCGACTGTGGTTGGAGGTGCGGGAGTCGAACGCGACGGCGCGAAAGTTTTATATCGGCTTGGGATTTTTCGAGCGAGGCCGGCGACGAAGCTATTATTCCGATCCGCAAGAAGATGCTCTGGTTATGGAGCTCAAACTTGAGGGCGAGAATGGATAGAACAGCGCTACGTCCCCCGCCGAGCACAGGCTTTGGAGACTTCGGGAATATGGGAGCTTCACCGGAAGATGGCCGATGCCCGATTCCGTGTATTTTGCACACGGAATGGTGTAGCGGTTGCGGTTAACGCCGCCCGGGGCCAAGACGCTGCTCGAGCCGAAAGCATCTAAGCACCTGAATCTACACAGGTTAAAAGATACCCTTGAAGCGCATCTAGCTTGGCAAGCTGGATGCAAGTAGGCAGGCGGAAGTAAATCTGAAGGAGGTTCCACGAACCCTTATGGTGAAGAAACTAACGACGCTGTTTGCGACACTGGCGATTGCGTTCACGCTTTCGGCGCCTGTGTTCGCAAAGAAGCATCATCCGAAGAAGAAGGAGCACAAGAAGGCCCACGTGCTTCACGCCAAGAAGAAGGGCGCAACCAAAGGCAAAAAGAAGGGCCAGTAGTCACTGGAGTTTTTTTAAAACGGGAGCCGTCAGGACGACAAGCGAAGGCAGCCGTGGGAGGCAAAAGCCCGAGGCGCCAAGGAGCTCTGTGGCCGGGCGGCTCCGATTTTTTTCAGGTTCCCTACACAGTGGTGTTCTTGGCGGCGAGAACGCGCGCCGAGGATCGCACCAGGCACGTCAGCCCATCGAGAGACCGAGAAGACGGTATAATGAGAGGGCGAAAAGCGCCCAGTTTGGTAACGTGAGCACGTTGCAGTAAATCTCAAGGAGGTCCTTATGACAAAGAAACTGACGACGCTGTTGGCAGCGCTGGCGATTGCGATGACGCTTTCGGCGCCCGCTTTTGCGAGGAAGCCTCACCCCAAGAAGACGGTCGTAAGCACTTCATGGAATAAACACAAGAAGGGCCAGATGCGCGACAAGAAAAAGGAGGCTGTGCGGGGGAAGAAAAAGGGGCAGCAGGCTATTTACTTTCAATTCGGCCGGGCCAAGAAAAAGGGGGCCGCGCAGGGAAGGAGAAATATCAATTCAAGTCGGAGCAAGAAGAAGGGCCAGTAATAAGCCGGCTTGAAGTTTTTGTTTTGTCCGGAGTCGCTGAACGAACCGCGAGCGAAGTTCTGGCTAAGGACTGTCAAAATGAGCCAGTCAAGGGCTGAGATGCTTGAGATAGGTTCGTTGGCAGCTCCGGATTGTTTTTTTTGGCGGCGACCAGCGATCCCGCGAACGGCAGAAAACATATTTTCGCGCCAAGCCGCAAGGTGCGCGAGGAAGGAGACGGCCTGCGGCCGTTCAGGTTCTTCGCTCCCTTTGGCCACCGGTTAGGTTAAGCTGAGGAATAGACACGGTCACCCTTGAAGAAAACCGCCTCGATGCGCAATGCCTCTTGCTGAGGACGGAAAATCACGACATTGGCCGGCTGGCCTGGCGCCAGTTCGGTCGCTATGTCGCCGCGCGCAATGAGCCGGGCTGGATTTAGAGAGGCGGCCCGCAGCGCTTCTGAGAGCGTCGCCTGGGCGAACCTTTGGAAGACCGCAACGGCACGGTTCATCGTCAGGGCCGAGCCGGCCATGGACTCGCGATCTTCAGTGACGACTTGGCCGGAGGGTAACAGTTCAATTCCCTTCCCTACCAGTGTGTAGTGGCCCGCCGTCAGGCCGGCCACGTGAACGGCGTCAGTAATCAAAATACACCGCTCGATCCCCTTCAGCCGAAACACCACGCGAACCAGGTCGTGGGGAAGATGAAAGCCGTCGCAAATCAAGCTGGCCGCCAGGCGATCCTCGGCCAATTGTGCCCACAGAGGATTTTGGTGACGGTGAATCAAATTGGGCAAGCCGTTGCCAAGATGCGTGCTGAGCCGGGCGCCGGCTTCGACTGCGGAGTGAATCTGTTCCGGCTCGGCGGCGGTGTGACCAATCGCAACGACGACGCCCGAGGCAGAGGCTTGGCGGATGAAATCGAGCGCTCCGGGAAGCTCCGGCGCGATCGTTACGATGCCGATGTTGCCGTTGGCCGCGCGCTGCAAGGCCGAAAACTCTTCCCAGTTGGGCAGTCGCATCAGGCTCGGATTGTGCGCGCCGTGCGCGCCGCCGGGAGAGAGATAGGGACCTTCGAGATGATAACAAGGAACCGCGTCGGCAAACCGGCGATCCATGCGCCGCGCAGCCTCCAGGGTTTGGAAATTCTGGCGGAGTTGCTCCACCGAGTTGGTAATCAGGGTGGGACAAAAATGGGTGACGCCAGTTCGCCAGAGTTGGGGCAATAGGCCAAGTAGAGCCGAGGGCTCAAGCTCCGAGCCGGAAAAATCCACGCCCGCGAAGCCGTTTATTTGGATATCAATCAAGCCGAGACTTGCAAAGGGCTCGGAGGGCTCGAGCGGCCCGAGGCGGCGCACAGCGGCTAGTTTCGAGCCGCGAATTTCAATTTCAGCCAAACCGAAATCAGCGAGATTAGCGAGAATTTCCATCAACGTGCGCCTATCCCCTCCGCCCTGACACGCCGAGCAGACGGGGCGCGGACCGGCATGAAGCCGCCGCTCCATGCCTCGCATAGCATACCGCGAATGACCGGCCGGCCGCGAGAACCTGTGCGCTCATGTCGCTTGGTAAACTATCTTTCCACCGACCATCGTCATGGTGACACAGACATCTTTAATTTTTTCGGGAGGCAACGCGAAAAGATCGGCGGAGAGCACGACGATATCGGCTAACTTGCCAGGCGCCAGGGTTCCCTTTTCGTTTTCCTGAAACTCCGCGAAAGCGGCGCCGGAGGTGTACGCACCCAGCGCCTGACGAAGGGAGATTTTTTGTTCCGGTATCCAGCCTCCCGGGTGCTTTCCATCGAAGGTGGCGCGAGTCAGGGCGGCATAGATGCCGAGCAGCGGAGCGAGCGGGGCGACGGGCCAATCGGAACCAAAAGCAAGTTTTGCCCCGGCATCGAGCACGGCGCGCCACGCATAGCTCCACCGGGCGCGCGCCGATCCAAGACAGCTCTCGGCCCAGCAGCCATCGGCGACGGCGTGATGAGGCTGCATGGAGGCTATAACATCCAGCCTCGCCAAACGGGCAAACTCCTCTGGACGCATATGCTGGGCGTGCTCAAGGCGAAAGCGGCGAGGTAAGAGCTCGGTGCCCGCGACGGCTTCAAGCGTCGTCAAGATTTCGTGCACAGCGCGCGTGCCGATGGCGTGAACCGCCAATTGCGCTGGAGCACGGTTCGCGTCGCGGACCAGTGATTGGAGCCGTCCGGGAACCATGAGCCACGGCATGGGCAGGCCGAAGTTGGAGAGAGCGTCGGCATAGGCCTCATCCATCCACGCGGTGCGCGAACCGAGCGAGCCGTCGGCAAAGGCTTTCCAACCACCCAGACGGAGCAGGGCGTCCTGTTGCATGCGCTCCGCCAACTCGCGGAAGGTCTCGGGTCCCAACTCCGCCGGGATGAATTCGTAAAAGCGGCACGTGAGCCAACCCTCGGCGCGGGCGCGGAGCAGCGGCTCGAGCGCGGACGGGCGCGGACTTTGCGAACTGCGGCCCAGGTCCATGTTGTGGACCGACGTGACGCCGCAGCGACTCGCCTCGGCAAGAGCCAACCTCAAAGCCGACAAGGTCGCGGCTTCTGTCGGAGGGGGAATTCGACGAGCTACCAAGTCCTGAGCCTGGTCTTTCAACACGCCGGTCGGCTCGCCCGAAGCGGGGTCGCGGACAATTTCACCGCCCGGAGGCGATGCCGTGGCGCGCGTGAGGCCGGCGCGGCGAAGAGCCAGTGAATTGGCCAAGGCGGCGTGGCCGTCGGCACGGCGAAGAAAAACCGGGTGATGCGGCGTGACGGGATCAATCAGCCATCGGGTGGGAAGTTGGCGAAGCGGCCAGGCATTTTCATCCCAACCGCCGCCCAAAATCCATTGGCCCGGCGGGACCGAGGCCGCATGGCCGGCCAGGCGCGTGACAAAATCAGTTTGGCTCTCCACGCGGCTGAGATTGAGTTGCTGAAGTTGAAAGCCGCCCTCCAGGAAATGAACGTGGCTATCAATGAAACCGGGAAGCGCCAGTTGGCCGTGCAAGTCAAGCAGGACGGTTTGCGAGACAAGATAGGGTTGAAGTTCCTGCAGGGAGCCGAGGGCAAGAATGCGCTCGCCCGTGCCGGCGACGGCCTCTACAAACTCGTGTGCCGGACGGCGAGGGTCCTCCAGTGTGAGCGGTGCTCCAGTCCAAATCTTTCCGTTAAAAAGGACCCAATCGGCTCGCGGCGGAGACGTTGCCGGCAACGCATCGGGATTCGGTGGCTTCGAGACAAGCATCAGCTTTCGTCTGCCTGCGCGGCCAGCCGTCGCGCGAGACCTGCTACCGCCGGGTTACGGAAAAGCATGAAGTGGCCATGTTGAGCCGAGCGTCGGCGTTGCTGCCCGAAAATCAAACCCGAGACCCTTTGCTTCGTGCAAGATGGCGACAGAGAGTTCAGGATGACAGGCGACAATCTGCTGTTAGGCCGAGGCATGCTACGGGGGACGAAACTTGGGGGATTTTAGCAGCTTGACGGTTTCAGCGGCTACAAGGTCACCCATGCGGGAGGTGGTGACGGGGCGCGAACGGCCCGGCAGATCCGGAGTGCGCACGCCGCGCTTCAAAACCTTTTCGATGGCTGTCTCAACCGCCGACGCGACGCGCTCCATGCGAAAAGAGAAGCGCAACATCAAGGCGGCGGAAGCGATGGCGGCCAGAGGATTGGCGCGCTTGCGCCCCGCAATATCAGGAGCCGAACCGTGAACCGGCTCATAAAGAGCCGAGTGCTCGCCGAGGCTGGCGGAGGGCAACAGGCCAATCGAGCCGGTCAGCATGGCCGCTTCGTCGCTCAAAATGTCGCCAAACATGTTGCTGGTCAACACCACATCGAAGCTCGTGGGGCGGTCAATCAGTTGCATGGCGCAGTTGTCCACGTAAAGATGCTCGAGTTCGATGTGCGGATAAGAACGACTGACCCGCGTGACCACTTCGCGCCACAAGCGCGAGGTTTCAAGGACATTGGCTTTATCCACCGAGGTCACTTTGCGGCGACGAGCTTGGGCCAATTGAAAAGCGCGATGCGCGACACGCTCAATTTCGTGCTCGCGATAGATTTCCGTGTTGACGCCGTAGCGTTCTCCATCCTTGGAGAAAATGCCGCGCGGGTTGCCAAAGTAAATCCCGCCCGTTAATTCGCGCACAATCATCAGGTTGGTCCCGCGCACTCTGTCAGGTTTGAGGGCGGAAAGCGAAACCAGCGTCTCCATCACCTTGGCGGGACGCAGATTGACGTACAGGCCGAGGCGCTGGCGGATTTGAAGCAAGCCTTGCTCCGGACGCAACTCCGGGCGCTTGGAATCCCACTGCGGACCGCCTACCGCGCCCAGCAGCACGGCGTGGGCTTGATTGCAAATGGAAATCGTTTCAGGAGGCAGCGGAACCGCGGTGGCATCAAGGGCGCAACCGCCAATCAGACCTGTCTGAAAGCGGAAGGTCGGTCCCAAAACCTCTTCTGCGGCCTTCAGCACCTTGACTGCCTCCGAGGTCACCTCGGGGCCAATTCCATCACCCGGCAGGACGGCTATTCGGTAGAATCCATGCATATGATTTGAATTATCTATACCTTAGCCGATTAACACACAAAAAGACAAGATTTATTTGTAACAGGCACGTGGGCCGCAGGAAATCACAGCCGGGCAAGGCTCTATGAAGGCGTACCCTAAAAAGGCTATCTTGCTGATTACAGGCTGGTTATTTCTATATTCGATTTAGCAGTGCCGCCACTCAGGAAAGCCCTTCCAATTTTCAATAGCCTCCTGGGAAGTAACGGTCCACCAGCGCATTTTCGTGGATGGGATGAGCTGCCTTGGCGGGTTGGTCGGCGGCGCGTCTTAATTCGTAGACCGCCTTATTGGCCGCTTGCAGATAAGCCCGAGCGGCGGCTTCAATCACGTTGTGGCTGGTGAATTTGCCGGTAAACTCCATCCCTTGAAAGCGGACGCGGATGGAAACCTCCGCCACGCCGTCCACGCCGGGGCCAATGGTATGCACGGAAAAATCAGCGATGTTGCCAGGAGTTTGGGTGATTCGGTCAATAGCGCGGAAAGCGGCGTCGCACGGCCCCTCGGCCGTGGCGGAATCATGGAAAACATGGCCGTCTTTTTCCAGCTCGACGGTCGCCGTGGACCGGCCGTCGCTGGAGGCCACACTCTGAAAAAGTCGAAGCGTAAACATCTCCGGGATGTGATCGAAACCTTCCTCGACCAACGCGATTAAATCCTCGTCATAAACATTCTTTTTGCGGTCGGCGAGATCGGTGAAGAGGGTGTAAGCGCGCTCGAGTTCGGGCTTAGTCAACTGATATCCCAGCTCTTCATAGCGCTTGGCTAAGGCATGACGGCCGGAATGCTTCCCCAGCACAATCTGGTTGGAGGTCATGCCGACGGTCTGAGGGGAAATAATTTCGTAGGTG
>JAKASC010000075.1 GCA_021828245.1 Acidobacteriota bacterium | reverse complement strand
GGTCGTTGCTGGAAGAGAGACTGCCCGCCATGTGCGGCAGGGCCACGTTGGCGATGCTCGCGTCCAGCATTTCCATAAAGGCAGACAGAGCAACGACGGAAGCAATCAGCCAGGGGTTGTGCGCGGGGGACCAGGAAATGGCGGAAGCCGCCGTCAGGTCCCGCGAGGCTGGTGAAGGGAGAATGTTTTCAGCAGAATCGTCCACGAGTGTCGCCTCTCACAAGCAACCCTAGCGAAGCCGGACGGTCGGCTCGACCGACAGGCCTACTTGCAGCCGGTGGTCGGGATCCTGTCCCGGATCAAAGACGATCCGCACGGGCACCCGTTGCACCACCTTCACGTAATTTCCGGTGGCGTTTTCCGGCGGAAGCAGACTGAATTGAACCCCTGTCGCTCCTGCAATGCCCTCAATTTTGCCGCGATAGTCCTGATCGTAGGCATCCACGTGGATTGTGACCGGCTGGCCCACCCGCATGGCTTTGAGCTCGGTTTCCTTGAAATTCGCCGTCACCCAGATGTCCTTGGTAGGAACGATGACCATTAAAGTCTGACCGGGAGAAACGTTTTGTCCCGTCACCGCCGTGCGCTTGCCGATGATGCCGCTGGCAGGCGCCACAATGGTGGTGTACTGCAGGTTAAGTTCGGCGCGGTGGAGTTCGGCCTCCGCTTCCTCGACAGCGGCGGCGGCGGCTTCGGCGCGCGCCCGCGTCACGCGCAATTGTTCCGGTCGAGTGTGCGCGCTGCCTAGCTCGGCCTCCGCCTGCTGCATCCGACTCCGTTCCTGATTAATCCGCTGCCCGGCGGCGGCAACGCCGGCCTGGGCCTCCGTGACCGCGGCGGCGCTGGCCTTGGAGGCGGCAACGGCTTGGTCATACTGCTGCCGAGAGATTTCTCGCTTGCCGATCAACTGGCGGTAGCGCGCCAGGTCATCTTGCACCTTGATGTTGTTGGCCTCCACTTGGATGAGCCGTGCCTCGGCCTCCTGGAACTGTTTTTCGGCGGCCAAAATCCCTGCTTGGGCACCCTCGACATCGGCTTCGGCCGAGTGTACCTGGCTCAGGGTGCTGACGGAAGCGATTGGCACTCCGCCGAAGGCAGCATCCGCTTCTGCCTGCGCTTTGGCCAGCCGCGCCTTGGCCAAGTCCACGGCAACCTGATAGTCCGTCGGGTCCAATTGCACGAGCACCGTGCCCTTGGCGACATATTGCGTATCGTTGACCGTCACTCGCGTCACATACCCCGGAATACGAGCGCTGACAGGGTGCAAATAACCCTCGATCTCGGCGTCGTCGGTGGTGGCAAACTGCGAGTAATATCTCCACGTCAGCCATCCGCCCAACGCCAATAGCAGCACCACCGCGATCGCCACCTTTTTTCTTCGCTTCTTTTCCGGCGACGCCGCCGGCGGGGCTGAATTGGTGGCAGCGCCTGCGGCGAGTGAAGCCTGTGGGGCGGTCGTCTGGTCTTTCAAATCATTGGGTTCAGTCATGGTTTTGAACTCCCAGGTACTTCAGCGCGTCGCGCTCCGCCACACCCATGGCCCGCGCGAGCGAAAGTTTGGAAAGATTGAATTGGTAGAGGCTGGAAATGTACGCATCATCGGCCTGCGCGGCCGCTTGCTGCGCCTCCACCACCTCGATGTTATCGGCGACGCCCGTGGCGAACCGATCCCGCGCTTGCTGAAGCGTTGCGTGGGCTAAGTGAATGTTGCTCCTAGCCACCGCAACCTGACTGGCGCTCGTTTTAAGGTTAAGCAACGCCGTGCGAATTTCATAAGCGATCTGGTCGTGTAAGGAGCTGAGTTCCTGTTGACGCTGGCGCAGGCGGGCCTCGGCCACTTGCAATTCGCCCCGCACGCGCCCACCTTGAAAGACCGGAATTTGCACCGTGGCCGCCACGGCGTAAGTTGGATGAGCACCGGCGAGCGTCAGACCGATTTCATCGGCGCTGGCATGGACGCTCAGGGTGGGATATCGCTCGGCGGCGACGGCGCGACGCTCCGCTTCCGCGCTTCTCACCGCGGCTTGGGCCGCCTGATAGTCGCCTCGTTCGAGGTAGGCTTGGCCGACCGCTTGCTGGAAGTTGAGGGTTTCCAGTGGCGCATAGGGCGCCGCGGTAACCAAATGATAGCGTTGTCCGTCAGGCAGGCCGATCAGCCGTGCCAGCGTCAGTTTATCAGTCTCGTATTCATTTTCAGCGGCCAGCAGGCTTTCTTGCTGGGCCTTCAGTTCAACGTGGGCGCGCAGCGTGTCAATCTCCGGGCTCAGACCCGCGTGTTCTCGGTCTGCTGCCAGCTCGTAAAGCGCTTGCGCGGTGCGAACCTCCGCCCGCGCTGCCGCGACTCGCGCCTTCGCCGCTACCGTCATCAGGTAGGCGTTGCCCACCGCCAGAACTACCGTGTCACGCGCTTGACGGTAAGTGTAAGTCGCCGAGCGAACGTTTTGCCGCGCAGCCTGCTCCGCCCGCAATGCGCTCAGGTTGACGAGGGGGGCGGTTGCGTAAGCCCTGGCGTCGAACACGTGGAACGGCCCGGCAATCGCCGGCAGCGCCGGCGGAATATGCGCGCCAATCAGCGCATGGAGGTTGATTTCCTGCTGAGATTCGGTTGTCGCTGTTTCAAGCGTCGGCAGCAACCGGCTCAGTGCGTGCCAACGCTCGCCGCGCGCCACTCTCGATGCATCATCCGAGAGCAGCAGACCCAAATTGGACCTGAGGCCCTGCGCAATGGCCTCGGCGAGCGACAACGGGATTACCTTCGATGACGCCTGGCCCGAAGGAACGCTCTCCCTCCACGGATTTTGTGACTCCGGCACCTGCGCGCCCAGTGCCGTCGCCAGGAGCAAAACGCCTACTATTGTGGACAGGAGTCGAGAGCCGTCTCTCATCGCATACGCCTACCTTTCGCGCGGGTCGTACTACACCGATGACAGTCGCACAAGCTTACCTTTCTGCAACGCGGCATATTTATCCGGCGCGGCTGGAGTCGAGGGAACCACACAGGCCCCTTGCCGAAGCGCTTGTTTCAAGCGGCGCCGATCGTTTCGGAGGATCGGGTCGTCTCGAAAAGCGGCGGCCAGAAATGAGACCAGGCCTTTGAGCGGTTGCCGATCCGTAGGGGCCAGCCGATAAAAAACTCGGAAGCCGTCACGCCGATCCACAAGCAACCCGACGTGCTTCAAATAGATCAGGTGCCGCGAGACGTTCGGTTGCGTGATGCCCAATAGCCGCTGAAGATCGCATCCACACCGTTCGCCCTGTAAAAGCAAGTTGATCAGCCGAAGCCGCGTCCGATCCGCCAGACCCTTGAAGTAAGCTTCGAGTTCGTTCATAGTATTCACCCCTTCACAAGCTTAGATGCATAGACGTTAGATTGGATTCACTCTTTCTTTAATGGAAACTGGGATGGCGATCTGGAAGACCGGAATAGGCTGGGCTAGGCGATGCGAAACGAAGGGAGACTGCGGCAGGGTCGAAATGAAGCTGGAATATTGAGCCTGCCGCTGAGGAGCCCGAGGCTTGCAGGAGACAAGGAGCCGCGCGTCATGGCGGAAGAGCCGACGGCGAACCGATCCGGCCGGAGCGCGGATCAGAGGATGCTGCTGAGCGCGCACCAGAGGCCGACGCCGCTGGTAATGGCACAGGTGGCGGCGACCATCCAGAGCCGTGCCCCGCGCAGGCGATGCTCCTCCGGCAACATGCGCGCCGCCAACAAAACCAAAAAGCCGAGCACCAGCGGTAACAGCAAGGCGTTCATAACCTCAATCGCTATGTTCAGCGCGATCAGGTTGGGCACGCGGGCCACCAGCACGGCCGCCCCAACCACGGCCATCGTGTAAACGCCATAGAACCAGGGCGCTTCCCGAATGCGATTCTCAAGGGAATGCTTATAACCGGTCATTTCCCCGATGCCCCACGCCGCAGCGAGCGACGTGACGATAATGG
The DNA here is from genome assembly GCA_021828245.1 of Acidobacteriota bacterium. Taxonomy (GTDB): domain Bacteria; phylum Acidobacteriota; class Terriglobia; order UBA7540; family UBA7540; genus JAKCCV01. The sequence goes on along the minus strand of JAKASC010000075.1, from coordinate 5,721 downwards.
CCACAAAGCCCGCCCCCAAAATGCCCAATCCGAAGACCAGTCGGCCCGTTTCCTGCCCGAGATAGGGAATCAATGCCTGGGCAATCTCGCCAACCGACGTGAGTGACACCCTGCGGTGATCGGCACCGAGCGTGGCGGCCGTGGTTACCAGCACGGCAATCATGATGATCTGCGTGACCACGGAACCGAGCGCCGTGTCCCACCGCGCCGCCCGAAGATGCTGCGACTGGAGGCGTTTGTCCACCACCGCCGATTGCTGGAAAAAGATCATCCACGGCATGATCACGGCGCCGATGTTTGCCGCCGCGAGATATCGAAAGCCGGCACTATGCCAAGGAGTGTCCGGCAACGCCGCCGCCAGCGAAGTGGTGGGGTGAGCTTTCACGGCTACCCAAAGAAACGCCAATTCAAAAGCGCCGAGAGCCATGGCAATCCGCTCGACCCTTCGATACGAGCCTGCCCAAACTACGACCAGCAAAAAGCCCACCGCAAGCGTCAAACTCGTGGCGCGCGAGATACCCAGCAATTCTCCGACGCCTGCAACGCCGGAGAACTCGGAAACCATCGCCCCGGCAATCGCGATCGTCAATCCGCCCACCGACACCCAACCCCAGAACGCTCCGTAGCGCTCCCGAATCAGTTCGCCGTGACCCTTGCCCGTAAATATGCCTAATCGCACCGTTAATTCCTGAACGACAAACAAAATCGGCACGAGCAGAAGTTGTAATGGCAGCAAGGCATAGCCCCAGCGGGCTCCACTCTGGGCAGCGGTAATGACGCTGCCAACGTCCGTATCGGCCATCATCACCATTTGCCCGGGCCCCAGCACCGCTAGGAAGCCCAGAAAACGACGCAGCAGGATGCGGGCGCGGCTCGGGGGGTTCTTTTCAGGGATCAAAGTGATGATCCTCGACGGTCAATTTTCCGGTGGATGTGGCAACGAGTCGGTTTCTTTCCTCGGCCGTCATGGTCCCCAGGAGCATTAAGCGACCTCAAGAAGGTCACAATTTGCCATCGTTCCGGTTCGGGCAGGTTGGACCAATCCGGCATGCCGTGCCGGACGATGCCGTTGCTCAAAATCCAGAACAACGCGCCCGGCGGTACCCGTTGAACCTTAAGGCGAAGGAGGCTCGGACCTCGCGCGCTGCCGTCGGCCGTCGCCCCATGGCACTGGGCACAGTGCTCCTCAAAAAGTTTTTGGCCGGCGGCTCGGTCCCGCGAGTTCCCTGCGAAAGGATTGGGCCGCGCCAGGGCTTTGGCGGGAACCCTCGGGACGACAACAGGTCGTTGTCGCTTCGCGAAGGTTGCACCGAGTTTAAAAACCGTGGCCAGGCTGAGAATGAATGTTGTCTTCAGAGCGCCGGAGGTGGTTTGCATTTAATGTTCTCCTTGCCACCAGGCTCTCAGTATCTCGGAAAAGCCGGAAATTTCTCGTGACAAACCCCAACGCAACAGAAATTGATGGCTGTTGTGGTTTAAACCGAATCCCAAGGATAATCGCAGCGTCCAGCCTGAAGGAAAATTCCAGGCGGCCACCGGAGCGAGGTATTGGGACGTGTCGTGCAACCCAAAGCTTGTCGCATCGCCCATGCCGCCGTATATTTCGGCCCCGACGACAAAATTCTCCGGGCAAAGGTTGCACGCACGGGGTGAAGCTGCCAAAGCGAGCGGGCGACTTACGCCCATCGCATAGCCAAATTCCCACGGCTGATCAGGTGAAAGATTCTTGGTGCCCAAAGGGTTTAACGCCACGTTCCACCCGTGAAGGGATTTTGAAAGAATCAGTTTCAACTCGAGCTCATGGTCGTGCTCACGGCGGAGCTCAGCGTTCGAGGGGGCAAAATCCGCCTCCACATCATGTCCTTCAACCTCTTTGAGAATTTTGTCGGCGCCATTCGTCTGCTCATACTCAATGTAAATGACGGGGTTGACCTTGTGCTCGAGCATCAAAGGTCGAAAACGATTCTCCCATCGGAACCCGGTAAACAAGATGCTGTCGTTAAAGGTGCCCTGACTATCAAGGTAAAACTCTGTCGTCCACCACCCGTTAACCCCGTATTCAAATTCTCCCCAAGGGGCAATGAAATCGTTGCCGTGGCGCTGTGTGCCGAAGGTCGAAAAATATTCAACTTCCAGATTTCCCGGCTCCTCAAGGTAATGATCATAGGTCACGAAGTAGGGACTCTCCTGAGCATAGGCCAGGGCGCCCCAAAAGAGCATCGCCGCAACGGGAAGAAGCCTTCTCAAAAGCCCGTTCTGTGACATAACCTTGTCGTAGAGAGGCGGGCAATGCTTTTATGAATGCCCCCCAGGGAGTGCGGCTTGCGGCAGCCGTGTTTTGGTGGTACAAGAATCCTAGAACACGGTTTGCCACATCATCACCCGTTGTTCGTGGCCCCGGTTGTCGCAGCAACCGGGGCCAAGTCGTTCCCTTGCCATGCTCAGGCGGTGGCGTGGGGCGTTTTGTTCTCCGTCGAGGCGCAACTCCCACACACGCCGCCCAGTTCGAGCCGAGCCACGCGGATCGCCAGGCCGTGTCGGCCTTCAATTTGTGCCTTCAATTTCTCAAACAGCGAAGTTTGAATCTCAAGGACCCCTCCGCACCGCTGGCAGGTAAAGTGAATATGGTCCTTGTTGGTGCGGGCTTCGTAGTAGTGACCCGTACCCCGATAGTGCATCAGGTCCAACTCATCAATGATGCCCAGCTTTTTCAGCGACTCCAGCGAACGGTACACCGTGGCTAAATGCAAACCGGGGAGTTGCTGCCGCGCCCGCCGCCATACTTCCGCCGCATCCAGGTGCTCGCCCGCCTTTTGCAACACGTCGGCGATCACTTGCCGTTGGCGCGTCATGCGTAAGCCGTGGGCCCGCAGTTCATTCCGAACGGCACATCGCTGTTTCAAGTGTTTTGCAAGAACCATTCTAGTTGCGAATAATTCGCAACTAAAATTATGCCAGATGGTCGGAATCCTGTCAACCCTTATTTTCGCGACTCCACATCCGCTCCCAATCCAGGGTTGACAGGCGGGAGGACGGTCGTTATGCTGCATGGCTCTACCGCCAGGAGGTCGTGTTCGCTCATGGGACCACGGGTTTTTGCTCTGCTGAAGCATCGGGCGTGGCGAATTCTGCCGGTGCTGCTGTTGTTGCTGCTGGCCACGGCACCGTCATTGCGCGCGATTGAGTGGGAGACACTCTTCACGGCGCAGGACGTGCGAGACGATTTGGCAACACCAGCCGGACGCGAGGCAGCCTTGGCGTTTTGTCGGAGGATGCACATCACCAAGGTGTACCTCGAGGTTTTCCGAGACGGCTATCAAGCAGACTCCCAGACGCTGCGCGAGGCCCGCGACTTCTTCCGGCGCGCGGGCATTCGGGTTTCGGGTTGCGTGGCCACGACCGACCTCGGGAAGCCTTCCACCGGCTGGAAGATCGTCGCCTGCTACACCAACCTCGCCAACCAGCAGCATTTAGCCTCTATCTTTCGGTATGCTGCCAGCCTCTTTAACGAAATCATCATTGATGATTTCTTTTTCACAGATTGCCAATGCTCGGAATGTTCCGCCGCCAAAGGCTCGATGAGCTGGACGCAATACCGGGATCACCTGATGGTGCGCGTGAGCCGGCAGGATGTGCTGGCGCCCGCCCGCGCGGTGAATCCCAAGGTGCAGATCATCTTGAAATATCCGCAATGGTACGACGAATATCAAAATCGCGGCTATGTGGTGGACAAAGAAACCGCGCTTTACAACCGCATCTGGGTAGGGACGGAGACGCGCAATCCGGCCTCGCCTCACTGGGGGCACAAGCAGCAGTATGAGGGATTTTTCCTTTACCGCTGGCTTTCTCAGATCGGCGGACCTAAGACCGGCGGTGGCTGGTTTGATCCTTATGGTACGAACGCGGCCTTCTACATGGATCAGGCTTGGACGACGGTGCTTGCCGGCGCGAAAGAAGTTTTTCTGTTCCACTATGGGTCACTCATTTCGCCGCGGTACCACGCGCAGGCCAAAGCTTTGCGGCTTGCGGAGCCGCAGCTGGACGCTCTCGGCAAACTTGTCGGCCATTGGCAAGGCATTGCCGCCTACAAGCCGATTTCGAGCAGCCCCGGGACGGAGCCCTATATCTTTGATCAAATCGGAATGCTGGGCATTCCGCTGGTTCCGACGGCCACGTTTCCTTCCCAAGCCCGGGCAGCGATGTTCGCGGAGTATGCGATGCACGACCCGGAATTTGTACCGGAGTTGAAGCGTTTTCTTCAGGCGGGCAGAACAGCCTTTCTGACTCAAGGACTGGCCCACCGACTGAATTTAGATCCGCGCTTGGCGGCTTACGGTTCTCTGGAGCTTCCGAAGGGGCAATTGGTCGAGAAAATCAAAGCCGGGCCGGGTGAAATTATCATTTTTTCCGATGCCCTGCCGCAGTTGACGCGCGTGGATTCTGAAGACCGAATTGCGCAGTTGACTCCGGAGCTGCGAGCAGCCCTCTATAAGCTGCGGCGCGATGTGGCGAATTTTACCCCGACCTCGTTGGATGCCCCGCCACGCGTCGCGGTATTCCCCATGCAAGGGCGGGTGGCCGTGATGAACTATACGGAGTTGCCCGTGGCCTGCCACGTGGAGATGGGCGGAATGGCTTCGCGCCGGACGCAAATTTTCGCGGCCAATGGCGCGGCGCTGGCCTCCGATGGAGAAACGCTTCGTTTGCCTCCACATAGCCTGATTATCGTGGAGTGACCCGCTTTTGAAGGCAATCATCACCGCGGGCCGTTACTGCCGAGGCCAAGCCTTGCACGGCGCTTTCTGGGCGCGAAACGTGTCCGCAGGAACGGTACGACTCGGCTCGTCAATGAAATGGCGCAAAGGGAACCCCAATTCGTCCGGTGGATGGTTGTGCTTTTGCTGTTCGCCATGAAAGCCAGCGCGCAATCCCCGCTACCACGCAGGTCACCGGTAGCGGCAAGCCCGCCGACGCAACGGAGGCCGCGTTCGGTTCGGCCGGCTCGACGGCCGCATCGCTTCTTTGATCGGACGAACCTGGCACTGTTCGCCGGCGTCGCCGCCGTGCGCGTGCTCGACTTTACTTCCACCGAGCATTTCCGCGAGCGGGGTCACAACGAAGTTCTCCTGACCAACAGCATAGTGGACAATAAGCCGTTGTTTGCTGGGATCGAGGCGGCGGGATTCGCGGCGTCGGTAGCGGTTTCCTATTGGCTCTTTCGCAGGGGGCACTACCGGCTGCAACGGTGGGTCTCGATTATCCACATTGTCGCGGCGGGAGCAGGGGATGCACGGAACTACAGCCTAAGTGCTCCAAAGGCGGCCGTGCCATGAACCGATCGGGGTAGCTTCACTCGATGCGAGCTCACAGTCTTCTTGCGACGTCTGAGACCATGAATGAACGAGTTGAGGCACAGGGCCCAACACCGTTGGTTTGATCAGCGCGGGCAAAGACGTGTCCCATTCGGCGCGGCGTGTTGCACGCGCCGCCAAGATTGAAATTCGAGGGGGTGAAGAGTGAGAAATTGCAAACGCGCAATAATGATGGGGCTGAGCGTCGCAGCCATCGCATTCTTCTGTGGGGCTGGAGCCTTTGCCCAGCATATTCCGTCCGTGGCGTGGAGCCGCGGCATCGGCGAACCGCTGGCGCATCCCGGGGTAACCAGGGTGCCCGGCAACATTGACGATGGTTATTGGCAGGGCGTCCCGCTCGGCGGCTTCG